>JBCBLJ010000843.1:0-3605 GCA_038520195.1 Planctomycetota bacterium | reverse complement strand
TCGCGAAACAACGCTATTCGCTCGAAAACGGCTCAACTCGCCCGTCGGACAGCCGTATGGCACGTTGGCCTCGAGCGGCGACTTCTTCGTTGTGCGTGACGACGATGAGGGTCAAGCCTGACTCGGACTTCATTTGCTCCAGCAGATCGAGCACGGTCTCGCCGCTCTCGGTGTCGAGCGCCCCGGTCGGTTCATCCGCAAGGATAAGCCGCGGCTCATTGGCGACCGCACGCGCGATCGCAACACGTTGCGCTTCGCCACCAGAAAGCTCGCTCGGTCGATGATCGACTCGATGTCCCAGTCCGACTGACTCTAGCAAAGCCAACGAACGGGCCTTCCGACCGGTCGCCGATGAGGTCGTCTCAAACATCGGAATTTGGACGTTCTCGGCGGCCGTCAGATTTGGGAGCAAATAGTACCTCTGAAACACAAATCCAATCTGTTTTGCACGATGCAAATCGAGATTGACGTCTGCCCCCAAGTCTTCGCCATCGAAAAAGATCGTTCCTCTTGTCGGACGATCCAGGCCGCCGAGCAGATTCAAGAGAGTCGTCTTTCCGCTGCCGCTTTTCCCCACAATCGACAGATGCTCCCGGGCGTACACCGACATCGAAACATCGCTCAAGGCGTACGTCTTTTCGCCGTCATACGAGTGTGAGACCGATCGGACTTCAATCAATGGTTTCAACACGTTCCCCGTAACCCAGAATCAATCTCCTTTCGATCCGCTCTGGACGATAGACTCAGGGCGATCGACCGCAAGTCTAAGACGGTAGATCAGGAAACGCGACCACCCAACCTTTCCGTCCCACCTCCGCCATTGATCATGTGGAACATGTCTCTCTTCGTGATGACGGGCTTGTTGGCGATCACCTGTCCGAGTCTCTTCGCTCAAGTTCCGCATGCGCATCAACCCATCGGCGTGCTACCCTCGGACGTTCGGGTCACCACCGCCAGCGAAGGCGAGCGGTGGAACCGTCTGATTTTGCTCGCCACGCCGAAGGTGTCGAGCGGCGACGTCAGTCGACTGAGCGATGCGATGAAGACCGCGGCGTCGAAGTGTTCGCTGACACTCATGGCCACCGTGGACCAGAAGTCATCGCGTTTCTCGCTCGCCGAAATCGGAGTCGGTTACAGCGTTTCGATCGAAGGTCGCCAAACAACGATCTCGTCGTCCACGGCAGCCGACCAGGGCGTTCGACTGGGTTTCATTGAACGGCAAGTACTACGGGGCAACGAGAAACGGTTCGCCGATGTCAAGCAAATCGCTCATACGACAACGCTCGCGATTTTCGATGCGCCTGCCATCTACCTCACCTCCGATGGTCACCGCGCTTCTGTCACCCGACACCTTTGCTGGATCGATCCAAGGACCGGCAAAGGGGCGACTCTGATTTGGCTGTTGCAATCGGAAAACGCAGGCCAAGGCGGTGCGCCCTCTGAACTCCCGATGCGGCTGGTTCCCTGGGGCACACTCGAAACGCGAAAGATCCACGTCGATGGCCAGGCGTTTGTGTTCGGTGTGCCCACCGAAACCGCGTTCGGGCTCGAAGAGTTGCCTCCGGGAAAGTCAATCCCATGGACGGCAGAAGCGAAGCGGATCGCTGGCAAAGAGGTCTATACCGACCAAGAAATCACTGCGTTGGCGGCCGCGATGAATGCAGCGATAACAGCCGCGAAATAGCGTCGGTATTCATCACAATGATCGGCGCCAGTATCAAAGCGAAGAGGCTAAGCGTCACAACGGCCGGCGCGAGAAACAGCATCAGAAGTGCGACCAAAGAAACCCAGACGAGGGGGCTTTGGATTCGATCGGCGAATCGCCCACGGAACGGCCAAGCGAGCACAAAAAAGAACGCCATCATCAACAGCGTGAGTGCATCGAGCAGATATTGCCGAACGGGACTCGCCTTTGGATAAGAGAGTTCCAGGGCAGGAAGTTTCACCCCCGCCTCATCGTCCACACGCATCACCCGTGTCAAGTCGTAGCCGGAAAACCGGTCTTCATCGAAGAGCGCGTCGACGGCTATTGATGACGGCTCCGACTGATCACCAGTTGCATCCACCAACGAGTCATAGAGCGAACTCCACTCGGCCTGCTTCGTCGCGGGCGTCGTATTGATCGCGTCAACCGAATCGAACTGAACGCCACTCATCAAGGCGAGCTGCCGAAATCGCGAGAGCCAGGGTCGCAACCATTGACGCACTTCATCGCTGCTTCGATCTGCCAGCGTATCACGGGAACGATCGATGACCGCCACAATGCTCTTGGCCAATTCAAGTCGCCACGGCCCCGTCTGTTGCCATTGGCCATCGTCGTCGCCCCGTCGCATCGCCGAGACGATGTCCGCACGCGTTGAAAAGGCATCGAGCGTGGTCGCGTAGTAGGCAACCCATTGACTTGAAACGGGAACATCGCGCAAGGAAGGTAAGTAGTCGTTGACCTCGCCCCCTCGGACATCCACTCTCAATAAAACTTCCAATGATTGTCCGAGCCGACTGTACGCGAGAGGAACGACTAACTCTCCGCTAGCGAGCCCCGAAACATCCACTTCCCTGCCGGCAGACCAGACCCCTAGCAAGAGTGCATCGCGTGGAACCTGAATTGTGACCTCGTTCTGGGTCTCGGGCGCAAGGTCAAATCGCTGCAAAACGAGCGCCTTGTCAGCCTCCAGGATGACACGTGCGTCACCGATCGTCGCAGTCGGCTCTTCGCTCGCTTGCGAAAGTGGTTCCAGATCGATCGACCAATTTGCCCCGGTGACTTCGTACAACGTGAACGCATCGAAGTCTAACTCGGACAGGGAGGCGCGACTTGCATTCGGATTCGAAACGGACCGAGCCCCTCCGCCACTTCGCCAATCGATCGGCTCGGCCGTCAGCCGGTTGGGAACGACCACCAGCCTCTCGCGGGCCCCGTTTCCTAAAACCTTGACGCTCGGAACGCTCACTCGGACCTGATCGGTCTGATCGAGAACGCCGGCGAGTTGGAAGTTGAGCGGTCCTGAGCCTTTGCCGCGCTGATCAACAGGCGACAAAGCGATGCGCACGACCGTCACCAGGCCGTCACTCGATGCTCGCGTCACCCAGGAATCGCTTCCCGTCACGTCCAAGTTGGTAGCCCATCGTGTTGGGATCTCCACATCGACGAAGGGCGGGCACTGATTGCTTGGAATCACGAAATCAGTCCGGCACACCCATCGACCAGCAGAGTAAGCCATCGTGCTGGTTTGCGAGCATCGAAATCGTGTCCCCGATCGTGTCGACAAATTCAATGATTCCACCGACACGTGTGCTTCCGACGATGGCGTCACCTTGTTCGCGAATGGAAGGCGACCGAGCAGCAATTCGGAATCCGAAATCTCCGCTCGCTCCCATCCCGCGGGCCCAGCGATTTGACGACCGCCCCATTTGACAACCGTGCGTGGATCGTGCGAGATCAGATACCGCTCCTCACCCAGACCTTGCCGGTTGATGCGAAAACGTGGAAGTTCTGCAATGGCGGAGCGTCCTCGTTCCATTTCGGCAATCGCAGCGATCGAGACTTTACCTTCGACGCGGCGATCTCCGAGCGGTAGCCGCAAGCGATTTCCCGAATGCGTCAG
>JBCBLJ010000526.1:0-6003 GCA_038520195.1 Planctomycetota bacterium | reverse complement strand
CGGCCATAGGCGTGCGCGTTGGCGGTCGTTATCGTGCCACGGACCTGGTCGCTTGTCCCGATTCCGGCATCGGCTCCGCCGCCGGGCAGGTAAAGGTTCTGCCACGCAGCCACCAGGCCGACCTTCATGCCGTGTCGATCTGCGGCATCGAGAATGGCGTTGACTCCCGCGAGTCCGGCGCAAACCTGCTCGGCCCACATGAAATAGTCGCGTTGACGTTGAACGGACCAACCAACGGGTGCATCCACCAGAATCGAGCGTAGGTTACAGAGTTTGTCAGCGAGTTTGATTTGCTTCGCGCCGTCGCTCTTCTTCGGTGCGTTCACGATCTGTAACCGCTTTCGCTCGGCCTTTTCAAGGCGCTTGTCGTCGGTGCATTCGACGACGAGGCCAAGTACGTCCGGGCCAAAGTGATCGTGGATTTCATCCTCGGTGGTTTCGGTGTCTTCGATCGTGTCGTGAAGCAGCGCCGCGATCAGCACCGTTTCATCGTCAACGCCTCCGATACGTTGCAGCAGTTCGGCGACCTCAATCGGATGATTGATGTAAGGCGTCTCGGCATGGTCTTTGCGACGCTGGGTCGCGTGCTTGACCGCCGCAAAGTGCGCGGCCGCTAGAAGATTACTCATGAAGGTCATCCAGAGGGCCAAGGGGCATCATCGAATTGTATCGCCAACGGTTCTCTTCGAGGTGTCCGTTGTTAGGACTCATTCTTCAGCTGCTCGTGCAATTCATCGTGCAACGCCTCATCACTCGCGCCAGTCGACGGGTAATCCAACTTCAGGCTCTCGAGCGCATCGGCGACTAGCTCTGCCACGACATACCTCATGACCGGTTTGTTGTCGGCGGGAATCGCATACCAGGGGGCCCAGGGGCGCGAGGTTTCGCGAATCGCCTTCTCGTACGCGTCCATGTAAGCGTCCCAATAGCCACGCTCGCGGACGTCATTGGCCTCGAATTTCCATCGCTTGTGCGGTTGTTCGAGTCGACCGAGGAAGCGTTGACGCTGCTCCTCGCGGGAGACGTTCAAAAAGAACTTCAGGATCGCGGTGCCATTGCGTGCGAGATGACGCTCGTGATCGCGAATCGACGTCATGCGGTCCGCCCACAACTCAGACGCTTTGGGTCGAAATGGCAGTCGTTGGTGGTCCAGAATATCGGGATGAACCCGGACCACCAGCACTTCCTCGTAATGACTCCGGTTGAACACACCGATGCGGCCGCGTTGGGGAAGCGCTTGCGTCGTCCGCCAAAGGAAATCGTGATTGAGTTCTCGACTGGAAGGACGCTTGAAACTCGTTACGTCGCAGCCCGCCGGATTAACGCCCGAGAGCACGTTCCGAATGGTCGAGTCTTTGCCAGCGGCATCCATCGCCTGGAACACCAGTAACAACGCCCAGTCGTTCTGCGCGTACAGCTTTCGCTGCTCGTCGGCGATTCGTTCCACCGCGTCCTCGAGCCGACGTTTGGCCGACTTCTTATCCAGAGACTCGGCCGGGGCGGTCGCGTGATCGGCGAGCCGGAACTGGCCTTCGGTGTCAGCCAAGTGTGGGCTTTTGGGTGGCTTGAATTGCGTCATCATGTCGGCTCCAGTCGATCTCTCCGGTGAACTCGTCTTCCGCCAATCCCGCTCGGCCGTTCTGCGTGAATTGCAAAAGACACGAAGAGAGCTTCCAGCGGCCCGCTCGCGCAAAACAAGCTGGCTGATCACGGGCAAACGTCGTTGTATCCACCGGAACCCTCGGGTGAAAAGAGGGCCCCGGGTAACACCGCGAGCGTTCTAGCGGCGCTGGAGCACCGCTAGCCAGTCTTCTTTGGTTTCCGACGGGGGAAGACCGATCGAGACCTTCTTGCCCGCGGTAACAGACTGCGTTTCGCCATGTTGTAGTTCGCCGCCAACACGTGGATTGAACCAGTGCACGTCAAACTCGCCGCCGGCGGCGGAGAGGTCGATCTCGCCGGCACCACCATCGGGAAGATAAACCAAGTACAGCTCTTCGGGTTTTGCAAAACAGTAACCGGAGATGCCATGGTCTGGATTACCGATCAGCTCATCGGCGTTCTTCATTTCCCAGAATGGGATGTCGTTGTCTTGAAAGAAATCGAGTGCGATTCGGCAGTAGTCCCAGCTTTGATCGCGGCTACGCCAGTCTTCGCAGACAATATCGTTCTCAACGAACTTGTATCCGAAGTAATATTCGCATCCGGCACCGCCCGCCATCAAATGACCCCAGAGCGTTTGCTTACGGACTTGATGTTGCGTGTGAGCCATTTTGCCGTTGTTGTCATGGCCGTCGAAGCCTTTGTAGCCCAGGTCAGGGCATTGCGCGTGAGCGGCCGAACCGGACTCATCAAAGGCGACCACCCAGGGCTTGCCGGTGACGTCGGCGGCCTCGATCCACTTCACGGTCTGCGCGTGTGTGGTGCGCAGGCTGCTGTTTTGGAGTGACACGCCGGTCAGTTTCGACTGGTCACCGATCAACGGCTTGTAGACTCTGTCCTGCTGATCGGGATAGGTGTGGACGACGATGTGATGATCGTACGGATCGGTTTTCGCGATGTAGTCGATCATCGCGATTTGCTGTTTCGTCGTCTGCGTGTTTTCCTCGCCGAGGTTCCAGTTGAGCGCCAGATTGTGCCCGAACCGAGCGATCAGCTCACGACAATAGAGCTTTCGCTGCACACCGAGGTTTCCGCCGTCGAAACATTCGGGAACGAAATTGACGCCTTTGCCTTTGCGATGATCATCGATTTCGGTCTCCTGCATCTTGAAGTGCAGGTACATGCCGCGTGCGGTGCCATGATCGAGGACGATGCCCCATTGATCGAGTTTGCTGCAGTCGTAGTGCAGCTTGTCTTCGCGTTGGATGAAGGGCCAAACGTTGTCGCCGTCGCCACCGGCGTTGTAGGTCAGGAATGAGAACGCGTTACAGCCTTTGCCCGACAGGTAATTGATCGCCCCGATCAAGCCTTTCCCTTTTGCTTGTTTCCAAGACGGATCGCCGGACGTCCAATCCTTCGTGTGAGGCGACCAAGTCTTGAGCGGCGCCTTCTTGGGGTTGCCGGCGACGGTGTTGTCGAAGTCAGCGAAGGCGAGCAGCGTTTCCGGCGCGTCGGCGCCGGCTTTGAGGAAGTACTTCTTGGATCCGGCAAATTGCAGGTAGCGCTTACCGACGTAGCCGAGTCGACCGTGGGAACGTAGATCGCGTCCGTTCTTGTCGCTTGCCGCGACGGTGAGCTTCCCCGAGGCTCCGTTTAAACCCGGCAACGACTTCCCGCCGCCATCGAGTGCGGCGTGCTTGCCCTTCGAGAACGAAACGTTGTAGGTCCAATCGCCGATGCGATCGGGTGCGAAGTGTGCACGCCAAACGGTCCCGTCTTCGGCCGACGAGTTGGCAGCGTCGCCGTCAGCGGCGAAGTATCCCGGCACCGTGTACGTTGTGCCGTCGTTGTGTTTCCACGTGACCGTCATCTCGTAGTCGGTAAAAGGATTCGGTGCATTGTCCTGCTCGTGGGCGTAGGGTCCGCTCAGGTCCAACGTGATCTTGTGCCACTGTTTTGCCTCGCCCGAAACGGTGATGCCGCCATCGCCATCGGCTTGCCTTGGTTGCTTGAGAGGGTCACTGCTGACTGAAGTCGTGGGGCTGGTCTTTGCGGCCGCGCCATTCGTTTTCTTGTTCGGGCCTCCGGACACCTGTGTCTTTGCGGGAGCCGCGACGAATTGAAAGGCCTTGGGTAACTCTCCCGCATGCAACCGGGTTTTGGGTCCGACGCCGCCGGGTCGTTCGAATTCACGATCGGTCGTGAGGATGAATTTGTCGAACTCGAATCCATCCTCTCGCATCGAGAAGTGGATCACATGGTTTCCCGGTTTGTCCACTTCCAGAAAGATCTTGTATGGCTCGCCGCAGTGTTCCTCTTCGGTTCGTTGTTTGCTTTCCCAGCGCCACGTCTGTTTTCCGGCACACCACTGCAACCGCTGTCCGCTGCTGGGCCAAGTCCCGTCGATGCCGACGTGAAGCCCGTTGTCTTCGCTGCCGGTCGAATGCGCTCGCACCCAAACGTAGTAGGTACCCGGTGTGCTGAAGTGCACGTTGTAATGCAGCACGGCCATCTTGCCCGGCTCGGGCGAGAAGTTCGTGCCGCGAATGAGTTTGTCACCGTGTGTCCGCCTGGTGTCGGGCAGGATTTCGAGATACGCGCCGCCGCTGGCGCCGCCGACATGACTGGGGTCGCCATCGGGTTTGATCGCTGGCGTTGATTCAGAATGGGTCAGGTGAAACGCGCGGGTTTTGGTCAGCGTCTGCTTGAAGAAATGCTCCGCCTCAACCGCAACGATCCCGTCTCGCTCCGCGAACACGAGCGAGGGCGCGGCGATCGGATCCATCGCGGCTAAATTCGCGCTGAAGAGAGATAACAGCAGACAGATGCCGCCGAACGAACGCGGTGCAAACTTTTTCATGGGACTCGGGGAAGACAGGGAGAGTTTCAGGGAGTGTGAGATTCTAACTGCTGGGGCGTCGGAGAACGATCGATGGTGAACGGTCGTTACATCCGTCGAACGGCGGCGTGATGGTGCGGCTTCGGTCGACGTACCAGAGTCAGTGGTCGACTGGCATGAAACCGCTTGGCCGTTGCGTTCGCACGCGCGAGGTCGGCCGCGCCGCCGTGTGCGTGAAGCAGATACCGCAGCGTCAGCGGTTCAGCGCTTTTGAGCTGGAGTGGCTCGTCTCGGCAAATTGATGCTCCCATCCAGCCGTCATCTCGGACATGCCATTTGCTGGGAAACGAAGGGTTCGAGGGATGATCAAAGTAGGTGATGCCTTCGGTGACGCCGGGTCGAATCGAGCCGCTGTAGTCGATCCATGCGGATGACTTGCCGAAAAGATTGGCCTCGGTTTGCTTGCCGCTGCTCCCCGTCAGAATTCCATCGCCGAAGACCGCCGAGATGGCGCGGGCCACTCGAACGGCGAGCAGCCCAAAATTGGTTTGCCCGAGTTCCAGGGACTCGGCGACAGAGGTGAGTTCGCATTGAAGTTCGACGAGAGTCCCGTCGGCATCATCGCTGCTGACCGAAACGAACACGCGGTGATCGATCAGCGGCGTCGGGTCGTGTCCATCGAACCATTGGAGAAGACAGGCCATTTGAGCGGCAGCATCGCCGTCTTGGTAACAGAGCCATTCTTTCTGGCGGATCCGAGCGTCCGTCGAGTCGCCCCAGAAATCGATCCCGAGCACTTGATGGTGGGCGAACCAGACCGAGCGATGGTGATCATGGTTGGGCGCCCCGGGGTGCCCCATCCGCGTCAGCGGCAACCCGGACGGACCGACCAGCGGATAGAAATAGGGTCGCGGTGCCGTTGGGTCACCGGCGTGCCAGCGCAAACGCTCCGTTCCGTCGATCGCGAAACCGACTTGGCGGTTGGGAAGAGGCAAAACCTGACATCGCGGTGCCTTCGAGTACGGTGACGGGCAATGCTGGGACTCGGAATTCATCGTGTCGCTCGTTGACGGGGGAGCGACCATGATAGTGCGATTGTCGAAAGCCATCGTGAAGCTGAATTCATCGAGTGACGATCAAACGTGTCTTCATGACCAACAATTTTCCGAATTCAACGCGGCTTGCACGAACCCGCTCGGCGCAGAATAATCTTCGGCTTCGGAGCAGGAATCCATGTTCCGAACCAGCCGAAGTGGCGGAATTGGCAGACGCGTTGGATTCAAAATCCAATTCTCGCAAGAGAGTGAGGGTTCGAGTCCCTCCTTCGGTATCTCAGTGGTTTCATGGTCCATCCCCCGACCATGAAGGTTGTCGGGTGTTCAAAATTGGGCGGGCGTCTTGCATCGCTGTCTTTGAAGTCTTCGCCCCGACATCGGCCTGGCGGTTGGATCGGTCTCTTGCGTTCGCTGGTCTACCGGTCCGTTACAGTTTGACTTTAGGGTTGGCTACGGAAACGGTGTCAGGAACCAAAAACCAAATGGCCCGTAGGGTGCTTCGCATTT
>JBCBLJ010000859.1:0-3465 GCA_038520195.1 Planctomycetota bacterium | reverse complement strand
TGGTCCATCCAGAGTTGTGTGGCGACCTCGTACTCCGCGGTGTCCTGATGGTTGTGATGAGGGGAACACGTGACGCGCCACTGTCGGCTTTGAATTCCACCGATCGACGCAGGCAGATCCCCGATTCGGCCATGGAAATCATTGGCAGGACTGAGGAACACGATCGGGCAGGTGATCTGCCGGAGACTCACGTCGTCACCCAACGTTAGTCGAAACAGCTCGCTTCGATTGTCACGGTCGGAGATGCCGCCGCATGACGGCGCGGCAGCTTTGACTCGCTTATCGACCGATGAGAGGACAGTGAGCTTCCCGCCCATGGAGTGACCGTAGATTCCGAGGCGATCGGAGTCGACCTGTGGTTGTTGTTCAAGAAACGTTAGCGCGCGTCTTGCCGCGATGGCTCCAAGAAACCATCCGCTGTTGCGTGGAGACTCGACGTCGTCGAGCGTCCAGGCGGCGGGTCGCACACTGGGGAACTGGTTTCCGACGTTTCGCCCCGGCGCGTGGTAGCCATCCAACGCACCCCAGTCCGTTGTCAATCGATAGTTGCGATCAGCGATGGCACCGTCCCAAAACAGCTTCACCTCGGCGGGAGAGACTCGATAACCTGGCGCACTGATCCGGCCAGCCCATGCGATCGAAATGGTGGCGTAGCCTCGCTTGGCGTTGGTGAGGCACGCGCGATAGTCGGCGTATTGCCCGCCGCCATGAATTTGCACCAACCCTGGCACCGACGTTCCGGCGGGCAAGCCCTTCGGGAAACCAAACACCGCGGCGAGCGTCGATTTGGCGCCTTTGAACACGCCAATCCGAAAACGGACGATTCGAAGAACGACACCCTCCTCTTCCCACTCTTTGAGCACTTCGGTCTCGAGCGGTTCGGTTCGGGGGTCAAATCCGTCCCACATCTGTTCGAAGTTCTGCGGGGCGCTTCCATCGACGATGGGCGGAAGCGTCTCGGGCTCCGCTGCGATGGAAGTGAGCGCGAGTACAAACGGGGCGAGGAACAACTGCAAACGCATGGCCATTCAATTCTTGCTGTCGGTCGACTTTGCTTTTCCAGTTCTGTCTCTCAGAAAGATCATGGTGATCATGGACAGAATCACGCCGAGAAGTGTCTCACTGAGTAGAGATTGGAGGGAGTAATTGGTCACGGTCGTCGTCAGTCGGGTTTGCTCGACTTTTAACTCGATCTCCTCTTCCGCGAGTCCCTGCTCCTGAAAAAACTGACGCGCCGACTCCGTCAAGTACTCGGGCCACTCGGGATTGACGATGGTGAAGTAGCCGATTTGGGCGAGCACCGCGACCAAGCCCGACAAAACGGCGGCATTGGCTCCGATGCCAACGCCTCGCCAGTACCCAAACGAATCCAGTGTCTTCTTGGCGGCCCACAGAAACGCGACGTACAAGAGCACATTGAGCGCAAGCCAAATCAGCATGTAGATCTGAAAGACTGCGATCCCACTGGTGTGCAAGCCGACCCAAAACGCGATGTAGAGCCACGCGAGGTTCACCACCCCGATCGCGAGGCCGCCGACGACCGCAGCTTTTGTTGTCACGCTTATCATACTGTCGCCTATCAGTATCGATTCAGGAGCGGCCGGCGAAGCATCGCTCTTGGATGTCGCTGAATACCAATCGTTACTCTCCGGCGGATGCCTCGAACGCTGCCTTCAACGATTCGGCTCCACCGATCACCGGGATTTCGATCTTGGTAGCGTCCAAATCGATCGTCAACTTGGTTCCCGGGTCGGGGTGCAAGGTGAAGTCTTTGTCGCTCGAGAAGATCATCAAGCCGATCTGCTGGCCTTTCGCGATCACCTGGTCGTCCGGCTGAAGATCAAAGCTCATTTCGTAAAACTTGCCAGGTACGAGCGGTTCGCTCTCGGTCAGTGAACGGTAATTCTGTGGGTCCGCCCATCCTCGCGTGATGATGTTGTCCGTGATCTTTGCTCGGCGCGACTTGTTCCATGGGAGCGACACCATCCACACCGAAAGATTGGCCGCAGGTTGATCACTCGCCAGCTTGATGCGGATTTTTGGCGTGCCTGAAATGTGAATCGGCTTGGAGAGCTCGGGCGTTAGATAAAGCAGTCGGTGCTCGGTCCACTCCGCTTGCGCGAGCGTCGCGCCGTCAAAGGAAAAATTGTCGACGAGAGTCTCGGTGCCGTTGCCGGTCGAAGCGTCGAGTGAAAGTTTCCCGTGCTTCGGCGCACCGGGACTGAGATTCAAGGTGACCGAGGAGGCCTTTGGATTGGGGTATTCGTCGTACGCGGTTGGTTTGTCTTGCGCGTCACCCTCCCGGACAATCCAAGATCGCGCGTCCTTTTCGACGTTGTTCTCGACACCGTGGAGGTATCGCGTGAACCAGCGATTCATCATTTTCATCGGAGGCGGCCCGCCGTGTCCGCCTTGATGGAAAAATGCTTGGCACGGAACACCCTTCTTCTTGAGCGCTTCGTAGATTCGCACGCTATGTTCCGGAACGACGTTCCAGTCGTTGAACGCGTGTGCCATCAACACGGCACATTTGAGCGGCTCAAGGTCATTGAGATAGTCGCGTCCCGCCCAAAACTCGTTGTAGTCGCCGTTAACTCGGTCAAAGCCATCAGCCATTTCCGAATCGCGGACCGTCGAATCGCAGTATTCGCGTTTGGACTCATCGCCGCTGTGAATGAACTCGTAGAGGCAATCGATGTCTTCGCCGATAAATCCGCCCGGATGGCGGATCAGGCCATTCGAGCGATAGTAATGGTAGTAAGACGTGTTGGGCGCAATGGGAATGATCGCTTCCAGACCGTCCACTCCAGTGGTCGCCGCCGCCAATGGAATGGTTCCGTTGTAGGAGGTTCCGGTCATGCCCACCTTGCCCGTACACCAGTCCGCGACCACGACCACGTCTCCATCAGGCGACGTGTAGCCTTTTGCACGGCCGCATAGCCAATCGATGACCGCTTTCGGTCCGAACGATTCGTTGTCACCGCCCACGGTCGGACACCCCTGTGACAATCCGGTGCCGGGTGAGGACGAGTGCACCACGACGTAGCCACGAGGTACCCAGGTGGAGACGTGGGATTTTGAAATGATCGGCCGCTGGCCTCTTCGCTTAACTCCTGGATCGTTCGTTCGTTTCGGAGGAGGACCGCCAAGTTGTTGGCGGGGATTCCAAAAGTAATCGTCGCCCGCACTACCGGTACCTGCAAAGTAGGGGCTCGAAACATAGACGACGGGGAGTTTCAGTCCCTCGGTCTCGGTTTGCCCCGGTCGCGTGACGGAAACGTGCATGCGATCCAGCTTTCCATCACCGTCGGTGTCAAAATTCGTCTCCACCCAAAGGTCATGCCGAATCCAATACGCGGAGTCTTCAAACGCTTTCACCACCTGTGCCTCGCCGTCTTTGAAAACCGGTTTGGCCGGTTCGGCGGTCGTGCCGGTTGACGACAAAGCGACAAGCATCAACGCCGC
>JBCBLJ010001054.1:0-2311 GCA_038520195.1 Planctomycetota bacterium | reverse complement strand
CGAGCGAAGTGTTGTTGACATGTTCGCTGAACGTTTGCGGGCGGTTTCGCTTTCACGAAACGCTCAACAGGTCCACCTCTCACGAATGCTGGCGGTGGAGCTGCGAAAGGGCCTGAAGCTAAATCTGAATCGGCAACTTGCCAACAATGTCAATCTGAATCCGGCAGTGTCACTGGGTACCGGCGACGGTAGCGTCGAGGACCGCACCACCGCCCTGGTGCAGAATCAACTTGTGGCGGCGACTAATTCAGCCAACAACCGCCTGTCGAACGAAGATGCTTTCCCCGGGATCTATTCGGCAACACGACCGGATTTCAATAGTCAAGCACAAGTCAACGCGCGATATGGCTCGACGGTCTACGATTCGCCAACCATCGGAACCGGGTTCCAAGTTGATTTCGATGGAATTGATGCCGATGGGGATGGGCAGCTCGTTGTGGGAACGGATATTGGAACGTTGTTCGACACCAATCTCCCCCGAACGCCGGGAGATGCCAGCGACGACGTTCTTCTCAAAGCACCCGACGGGGCCGAGCTGCTAGCGCGCCAGTTGTACTGCCTCATGTATGCGTTGCTGCTCGACGGACCTGGTAACCCTGGCACAGTTCTGTTCCCAAACTTTCCCTACCCGCCTGGGTTCGATCCACAGAACGCCAATGCGGTCGATGTCCGCAACCGCTACGTTGCTAGGCGGTTGGCTCAATGGGCGGTCAATGCGGTCGACTATCGCGATACCGATGCGCGGTGCACGCGCCTTCGGTACGACCCCTATCCGTTTGATGCGGACCCGTTGCCAAACGATGCCGATGGCGACCATAGCGGTTTTCATTTGGAGACGGCTGCCCGAAACACGGTTTGGGGCATAGAACGACCGGAGCTTGAAATGACCGAGTCGTTTGCGAGCCATGACAAGCGTCAGCGTCGCAATCTATCCAAACCTTGGGATACGACTGACCCGACTAGGACCATCGACGGTGAGACTGGCCTGGTCGAAGATCAGTCCCCGGACATTTCAGATTCGGACATGGATCAGTACCGAATGCCTCAGGCGAGTGCTTATGTCGAGCTTCGCTCACTCCGTCCCGGGCTCAATGCGGATGCGGCGACTCAGCAGAGTTTTCCAAGCGAGTTGTACACCGGCACGGCGCTCGACCTGGGGCGAGTCGTTGGTGGTGGAATCAACCAAAGCCCCGTGTGGCGGCTCGCGGTTGGACAGCCGATTCAGGGCGACCCTGACAAGAGTACGCGTTTCGTATTTGATGCAGACCGGCTACTTGAGTTGGCCGCGTCGCCGAACGCCACGCAGGACATCGCCGATTACCTCGATGGGAATGAGTCGAGCAGCACGTCGGCGATCGACTGGACGGCCTTGGACCCGGCACTGGCCGACGAGTGGCGCGAGGTCATCGGCACGACGGCTGAGGTACGTCCGAGTTTCCTTCCTGTCCGGACACCTTTGCCGAATGACGTTGGTCGAGAATACGTAACGATCGCCGATGAGGACATGAATCCGGCAAATGACAACTTCAATGCGGCGACGGGCACTTCATCAGAGTTCCGTGTCCGGCTTGAACGTTTTGTTTGGTTCTCCAGTCTTGAGCCAATCGACAATTCCTCCGGCACTCCAATTCCACTGCGCATTTGCAATGATGTGCGTAGTGGTATGTCGCCAGGCAATGTGTTCTTCCGACGCGGTAATAAGGGAAATCCGAGTCCAAATGCTGACGACGGTGCTCCCGAGAACGCTCCTGCGTTGTTGACCCCTGGTCAATACGCGGTTGTTGCACCACGTGCATTGACCCACTTCGGGCAGCAGGAAGATTCGGATGGTCAAAGATTTAACTATGAGCCAAGTGGACAACGTTTCCTGATGACAGATCAGGGTCTTGGGTTACCGCGACGCTACCGATTCGATTACTTCCGACACGGGATCGCGAATGATCACTCTCCCAGTTTCGAGAACGAACGCCGGCCAGCGCCCGCGACTCCTGAGGTTTACCAAAATGTGGGCGGTGTCTTACCGCTTATCTGCGAGTCCTACTATCCGAGTGAGGTGGACAACACGATCGCCGATTGGCAAGCGTATCTGATGACGACCGCCCCGGACACGACGGCGGCTCAGGCTCTCACTCGAGTCGATATGGGCTTCAATATTAGCGCCCCACTTCCAGGACGCAATTACTACAAGGCACCGACATTTCGACCCTGGAGCAACTTTCCGCAAGTGGACGGATACCGCAACGTCGAAGGCTATGAAGCGGACCCGAGTTTTGGCCCTGAGCCGACAGCGGGGCTTGTCGATCCAGCGAAT
>JBCBLJ010000191.1:0-11471 GCA_038520195.1 Planctomycetota bacterium | reverse complement strand
GTCGCGGACTTGCTGAAGCAACTTGAGTGAGCCTTGTAGCATGAAGTCGGTGGCGAGCATGCAGTGGCGGTACTTGTCGCGAGTCCGCTCAATTTGCTTTGCGGCGGCGATCTCTTGGTCCCGAGTCAGCAACGGGATTTGGCCCATTTGCATCAGGTACATTCGGACCGGGTCTTCGGTGGGATCGGCCTCGGTCTCCGGCTCGTTGTCTTCTTCCTCGGCGTGGGGATCGTTGGACCCGTCATCGAAGTGTTCGGCGAAGTCGTCTCCCATGACTCGCGAGCGGCGGTCAACCGACTCTTCTGCGCCAAAAGCATCATCTTGCAAGCTGCGGCCACTGATCCTGTTTCCCATCGGCAAGTCCTCTGAACCCGGTTTAGAAGCGTCGGTTAGGTCCGGGACTGCTAAAGCAGAGTGCATGCCAGCATCATCAAAGCGAGCGGGGCGAATCACACTAAGTCCTTTGCTCAAAGGTGTTTGTGTGCTCAAAAGGGCCGCCGGTGGTGCCGAAACCGGCGGTGACTCGTTGCCGAAAACCGACGACGGGATGATGCAGAATGGCAACGCGCGTGGTTTCGATGCGTGCCGATCCGTCTGACGCCCCCGTGACGTCTTAACGCAACAAGCTCCGCCACTTAGACTGACGGAGTGGACTGGAGTTCCAGTCGACTCGTCAGATTCATCGAAGGTTGGTCGTCGCTGAGGGGTGGCTGGCTCGACTCGATCATCAACACCGCGGAATGATCGCTCCGTGCAATCACGTTCTTCGACGGGCCCTGCGGCCGAGATAGACGCTGACCTGTTTGCCGACTGGGAGCAGTCGCGTCATCACCTCGAATCCATTTGGCGTAGCGGAGCATCTGCGGATCTGCTCCAGGTTCTTGGTAAGCGACTTGCGGCCCAGCTAAACGAGCTGGATGATCCGGATTCGGCGGTCGCGAATCTCGATCGATTTGTCGCGGCCAGTCGGTCGCCGACGTCACTGCTCGCGCTCTTTGAACGCGATCACGGCGCCCTGCCGGCGCTCCTGCAAGTCTTTTCGACAAGTCAGACGCTGGCCAATCGGCTGATTTCCGATCCCGAGAGCTTTGATCTCCTACGCGCCAGCGACGGTCAGCCGGCGGAGAAGAGTTTCCTGATCGACGAGTTGGTCACCGAAGTCGCGGCGCTGGAGAGTCCCAAACGCGCGGCGCTGGCGCTACGGAAGTTTGCTCGCCGCGAAATCATCCGAATCGCCTACGGTGAATTCGTCCGGCAGCTTCCACCGGAGAGTGTGGGACGGCAGCTCTCCTTCGTCGCCGATGCGGTGATCGAGGCATCGCTGCGGTTTTCTTGGTCTCGACTATGCGAGCAGTACGGCGAACCCCAGCGGATCGACGGGAGCGTTCCCGAGATGGCGATCATTGGGCTGGGCCACTTGGGCGGAGAAGAGATTTGCTACGGCAGCCCGCTCAAGTTGCTGTTCTTGTACGACTCGATCGAGGAAAAAAATCAAACGCACCGAGACTTCATGAACCAACTCGCGACCGAGATCGGTTCGTTGGTGGGCGGTAGCGACGATGTCGCGCTCGATCTGGCCGTCGATACTTCGTTTCGTCCGCTGGGCGAACAGCATCGGATCGGAAACGGCGACGCCATCATCGAGAGGCTGGAATCTGACGGGCGGACGTGGCAGCGGCTCGAGATGACGAAAGCTCGCGTCGTGGCGGGTTCGACGCAGTTGGGCGAACGGTTCCTCTCGCGGCTACGCCCCTGGATTTATCGTCGGTTTATGAGTCGCCAGGACTTCGCCGACGTGCGTTCGATCCGGCGGAAACTGCTACGACATTTTGAATCCGAAAGCGATGACGGTGACGATGTGACCGGCGCTCCTGGCGGTCGACACGACATTGAGCTGATGATGCAGTTTTTGCAATTGCTGCACGGTGGCGAAAGCAAGTCGGTTCGGGTGGGCAACACCGGCGAAGCGATCGATGCGCTGCAGCGTGAAGGGTGCTTGACCCATCAGGAGGCGACATTGCTCGCGAAAGGGCATGCGCGTTTGTGCCGCTTGCAGCATCAACTCTCGGTCATGTTTGGCCGCTTCACCAGCCGTGTGCCGAATGACCCGGCGACTCGAAAACGGCTCGCCTGGCAGCTCGGCGTACGGGATCAGAATGACAACGGAGGTGATTTAGATCGCTTCGAGCGGCAACTGGTGGAGACATTCGAGTTGAACCGCAAGGTACTCAACCATTTGATGGTCGAGGCGCCGAGCGCCGACGACCGCGACGGTGAGGACTCGCCGGCGACGTCCGATGCCTTGGAAACCGAACTTGTGCTCGACCCCGCGCCGGAAGAAACGCTGGTTGTCGAGGCGCTCTCGCGGCACGGTCTCCAAGAGCCGATTCGCGCGATGGACGAAATCACCTCGCTGGCGACCGAGTCGGTACGGTTTTTGTCGACGAAACGTTGCCGACACTTCTTCGCCGCCATCGCACCGGACCTGCTCTCGGAGATCGCCAAAACGCCCGATCCGGACCGCACGTTGCGAACGCTCGCGCGGGTCGCGGACTCCATCGGCGGCAAAGCCAGCCTTTGGGAGTTGCTGGGAAGCAACCGCGCGACGATGGAATTGATGGTGCGGATGTGCGTGACGCCGTACTTAAGTGACATGCTTGTCGCGATGCCTGGGATGATCGACGAACTGATCGACTCACTGGTGATGAACCGACTGCCTTCCGCGGAACGCATGGATGCACAGTCGATCGATCTTTGTCGCCGTGCGGCCGATTTGGACATGGTGTTGCATGGCTTCAAAGCTGGCGAACACTTGATGATCGGCGTCCGGGATTTGCTAGGCAAGGAACTCGTCGAATCGACCCAACGCGCCCTGGCCGATACCGCGGAAGCCTGTGTCCGACGGATCGCTGAACACGAGCAAGAGTTGCTTGCTAGTCGGTTCGGCGATCCCGTCGGGAAGGATGGCGAGGTCGCCGAGCTACTGGCGGTCGCGCTCGGGAAATTTGGTGGCCGCGAACCGAACTATCACAGCGACCTCGACGTGGTGTTCCTGTATTCCGGGGAAGGCGAGACGCGTCGGCGCGTCGGCGGTCCACGCAAGACCATTTCCAATGCGCAGTTCTTTAATCAGTTGACTTCGGCGATCGTCTCGCGGATCAACCATTCAGGAAGTTATGGGCGGCTCTATGAGTTGGATGGGCGGCTGCGACCGACGGGGGAAGAAGGCGTGTTGGCGGTGTCCGTCGACGATTTCGTGGGACGCTTCCGGCGCGGGCTCGCACCGGTGTGGCAACGGCTCGCGCTCTGCAAGGCACGTGTGATCTCGGGCAGTCGCCACGTCCGCAAGCGCGCCGCGGATTCGATCTTCGCCACGCTTTGCCAAACGCAGTGGCACGCCGCGATGGTTGACGAGATCCGTGAGATCCGGATGCGGATGGAGGAAACGGCCAGCGAAGACAATCTCAAACGTGGCTTGGGCGGGACCGTTGACGTCGAGTTCATCGCACAGACGCTCACGTTGCGTGAGATCGCAAAGAGCCCCAGTCTATTCGCCACCGGTACGATCGAGTCTCTGGCCAAGCTTGCCGACGCCGGAGTCCTGCAAGCGAAGCAAGCCGAAACGTTGATCGGAAACTATCGCGCGCTACGGCAGATCGAAGCGAACCTCAGGCTGATGAACACTCCGGCGCGACATGAATTACCGGAAGACGAAGCGACCATGCGAGACCTGGCTTTCCTGATGCAGCAACCCGACGGCGCAACCATTCGGGAAATGGTACGCCAAGCCCGCAAGTCCAACCGCGAACTCTTCGAACAACTCTTCTCCTGACATTCGGCCTTTCGACGTTCAACTTGATGCCCCAAGACCCTACAAAGCTTCGTTCACATCGTTGGTTCGGTCCGGATGACATGCGTTCGTTCGGGCATCGATCTCGTCTCAAGGGCATGGGATTCGACGATGCCGATTTCCGTGATCGCCCGGTCGTCGCGATTCTGAACACGTGGAGCGAGATGAACACGTGCCACTCGCACTTTCGTGATCGAGCCGACGAAGTCCGACGCGGCATCTTGCAAAAAGGCGGATTTCCGGTGGAAGTCCCGGTGATGTCGTTGGGCGAAATGATGATGAAGCCAACGACGATGCTTTATCGGAATCTGCTCGCCATGGAGGTCGAGGAGGTGCTGCGTTGCCATCCCATCGACGCGGCCGTGCTGATGGGAGGATGTGACAAAACGGTACCCGCGATGTTGATGGGCGCCATCAGCTCGGATATCCCATCGATCTTTCTTCCCGCCGGTCCGCTTTTGAAAGGGCGTTGGAAAAATGTCACGCTCGGCAGCGGCAGCGATGTGTGGAAGTACTGGGACGAGCGGGTTGCGGGCAATCTGTGTGACCGCGATTGGAAGTGCATCGAAGACGGGATCGCACGGTCGGCGGGAACCTGCATGACCATGGGTACCGCCAGCACGATGGCATCGGTGACCGAGGCGATCGGAATGTCGTTGGGCGGTTCGGCTTGCGTTCCGGCTGTCTTTGCGGACCACAGCCGACTCGCGACCCAAACCGGTCGCCGTGCCGTCGACATCGCTTGGGAGAATCTCAAGCCGTCTGACATGCTAACGTCGAAGTCGATCGACAATGGACTGATCACCTCGCTGGCCATCGGCGGCAGCACGAATGCGATCGTTCATTTGATCGCGATCGCGGGCCGGCTCGGCATTGAGTTGACGCTCGATCGCTTTGACGAATTATCTCGCGTGACGCCGGTGCTGGCCGATATCCGTCCCGGTGGTCGATTCCTGATGGAGGATTTCTATAACGCCGGTGGGCTACCGGCATTGCTGAGTCGCTTGACCGATCTGCTCGATACCGACTGCCGCACCGTCAACGGCATCACGCTCGGTGAGCAAATTCAGGATGCCGAGGTCATCGACGAAGAGGTGATTCGGACGCGTGAGAATCCTGTGTCACCGATCGGCGGGACTTGCCTTTTGCGTGGGAACCTCGCGCCCCAAGGATGCGTGATCAAGTCCGTGGCGGCGGACCCCAAGTTGCTCACGCACCGCGGGCCGGCATTGGTCTTCGACAACTATCCCGACATGAAGGCCCGGATGAATGAGCCCGACCTGGATGTGAGTTCGAACAGTGTGTTGATTCTTCGAAATGCCGGTCCGCTCGGTGCGCCAGGATTCCCGGAGTGGGGCATGTTGCCGCTCCCCCGAAAACTCTTGCAAGCCGGCGTCCGAGACATGGTACGGATCAGCGATGCTCGGATGAGCGGTACGTCGTATGGAACTTGCGTCTTGCACATCGCGCCGGAGAGTGCGGTCGGCGGTCCGCTTGCGCTGGTGGAGACAGGAGACGAGATTGAAATCGACGTTCCCGGCCGACGCATTCACTGGCACGTCAGCGATGAAGAGATCGAGCGTCGTCGAGTGGCCAATCCGATTCAGCCGCCGATCCCAGAGCGTGGCTATGGTCGGCTGTACGCCAAACATGTGACGCAGGCCGACAAGGGTTGTGACTTCGACTTTCTCGTTGGTCGCTCACCTAACCAAGAGCCTGGGATTCACTGATGATGAATGAATCAAGTCGAACCTAGGGTGACCGGCGCGACATGACCGGCCCACAGCGGGGCTTCCTCACACACACGGTCATGGAGGAAGGAGTTTCGTCCCGAACCCCGGTGACTCGCGTTTAACAGAGCTTGCCAGGGCCGATCGGTTGACTCATTCTCTTGACCACACACATAACGCTGATTGAACTTCCGAAGAGGACCATATGGAAACCTTGGAAAGCATCGTTGATTTTCTGGACGCGAATATCGTTAACTTCGGTTTTGAGATCGGCGGCGAGAAACTTCCTTTAATGGTGGTGCTGCTTCTCGGCACCGGCGTTTTCTTATCTCTGCGTTTAGGCCTGATCCAACTGCGTCGCCTCGGACATGGCTTCGCGATGACGTCGGGGAAATACGATGATCCAAATGAGCCCGGCGATGTTTCGCACTTCCAGGCGTTGACCACCGCGCTATCCGCGACGGTAGGGATCGGCAATATCGCTGGAGTCGCTTTGGCCCTTCACTGGGGCGGACCCGGAGCCATTTTTTGGATGTGGGTCACGGCGTTTCTTGGCATGGCGACGAAGTACGCCGGAGTGACTCTTGCGCAAAAGTATCGGCAGGTCGACGAGAAGGCGAACGAGTGGGAAGGCAGCGTCTCCGGAGGCCCGATGTACTACATCGAGCACGGGCTGGGTGCCTTTGGAAAACCGTTGGCAGTTTTCTTCGCGATCATGCTCGCGTTCACCGCCTTCCTGACGGGCAACGCCATCCAGGCCAATACGGTCGCCGACACGATGAAAACAACCTTCGGGATAAGCGAAGTCGTCAGCGGATTGATCACCTCCTTGGTCGTCGGCGCGGTGATCCTGGGAGGCATTAAACGCATCGGAAAGGTCACCGGTATCCTGGCCCCGTTGATGGCGGCCGTGTACGTCTTTGGCGGTTTGGTGATCATTTTGCTGAACGTGGGTGACGTCCCCCGCGCATTCGGACTGATCTTCTCCGAAGCATTTAACCCCTCGGCGGGTGTCGCGGGAACGGGGATCGGCGCTTTGCTCGTCACGTTGATGTGGGGCGTCAAACGCGGGCTGTTCTCCAACGAAGCCGGCCAAGGCTCGGCGCCCATCGCGCACGCCGCAGCCAAAACCGACGAACCTGTTTCCGAGGGTGTCGTCGCATTGCTCGAACCATTTATTGACACGATCGTCATCTGTTCGATGACCGCGCTGGTGATCCTGCTGACCGGTGTCTGGAATGATCGAACGCCGACGGAGGTCACGCTGACGGGCGGTGATGCGGTCTACCTGATTGTGGATGATCAGGGACGATCGACGCCCACCAAAGAGCTACCCGAATCGATCCGCGTCGAAGACGGAAGACCGATCTACGCCGCTGAAGACGCGCAATACGGTTGGCATGATGTCGCCGTTGAAGCCTTCTATACCGATATCGAACAGACAGTCGCTTTTGACGGTGTGCTATTGCCGACGGAGAACATCGCCCGCGGCGAAGATGGAACGGAGTACGAATCACTGTTCTGCCCCGCCGTGGAAAGCGGCGCCCCAATGACCATGTGGGCTTTCCGACGCGGGCTGTCGCCCCTCGGCGACTGGGGGCACTTTGTCGTGCTCTTTTCGGTTTTGCTTTTCGCGATTTCGACGGCGATCGCTTGGAGTTACTACGGTGACCGCTGTGCCAATTATCTGTTCGGTCCCAGCGCTGTGCTGCCGTACAAACTGCTGTTCGTTGCGGCGCACTTCACCGGCTCAATCCTCTCGCTTTCAGTCGTTTGGAAGATGGGTGACATCGCACTCGCGGTGGTGATCATCCCCAACCTGATCGCGCTGCTCGTGCTCTCGGGGGAAGTCAAGTCGATGACCGATAGCTATTTTTCGCGCAGGCCATGGCTTGAGAACAAAAAGAGCGAGGACGATTGATCCTCGCTACGACTCATCCTCGGACGTTGATTCGCGTAGCTCCACCTTTTGGTCATCGCCCGCGAAGTACGCGATCGCGGCACCGCCCAGGAAGCCGCAGAGGTGACCGTCCCAAGAGACATTCTCTTCGCCGCCGGGCATGACGCCCGACAGCAGAGTCCCACCAAAAAGGACGCCGACAAGAACGGCGACGGCGACGCCAAGGAGACTACGGCGCAAGAACCCATTGACGATCAACAACCCGATGAGCCCGAAGACCAAGCCACTGGCGCCGATGTGGTTGTCGCTTCGCCCGACCAGCCACAGCAAACCGGCACCGAGCAGTGAGGTGAGGATGACTAACATCCAGGGACGCTTCCGCAGCCCGATCAAAAGTGGCAGCAGGATGGCCAGTGAAATCGTGTTGCTGAGCACGTGACCAAAACTGCCATGCAAAAATGGCATCAGCACGACGCCCTGCAGCCCCGTCAGGCTGCGTGGCTGGAGGCCGTGCTGGACCAGTGAGTAGAACGGAGTCGCCGCGTCGACGATCCGGACAAGCCAGATCGCGAGCAACAGGATTCCGATCCAGGAAAGTGAACTCTTCATACCGCCTCGATTCGGATGGGCTTCCGGCATAACTTGAGCCATGATGGATGGACTTCAAAAACCTTCTGGCACCAATAGCCTGCGTTCGCCCTAGGCCACGCTACCTTGGGACGCGCGCCGCGACAAACACATGAAAGCCATCACACTTTACGCCGGTGAACTCGGATTGGACCCCCATCGGGCCGAACCGACGCCCCAGGATTCGGAAGTTTTGGTGGACGTCATCCAAGCGGGCGTCTGCGAAACCGATTTGCAGCTCGCCCGTGGTTACATGGGTTTTGAAGGCATCCTTGGACACGAATTTGTCGGGATTGCCCAGCGGGGGCAGTTTTCGGGGAAGCGGGTTGTCGGCGAAATCAACTGCGCCTGCCGCGTTTGCGACACCTGCGAGGCCGGATTACCGACCCACTGTGGAAACCGATCGGTGGTCGGCATCGACCAACATGACGGTGCTTTTGCGGAGCGAATCGCGATTCCAGAGGCGAACCTGCACCCGTTGCCTGACTCGCTATCGAATGATGCCGCCGTTTTCGTCGAACCACTCGCCGCCGCGTTTCAAATTCCGGACCAGGTCCACATCGCGCGGAGCGACCGGATCGCCATCCTTGGTGATGGACGACTGGGCTATCTGTGCACTCAGGTGCTGAGGCTACACAGTGATCACGTCACCGCGGTGGGCAAGCACGCAAGGAAACTGGATCGATTCAAAGAGATCGCGGAGACAAGCCTTCTTGGCTCGGACACGCTTCCTCCCGAGGGCACGTTTGACCTCGTCGTCGACTGTACCGGCTCCACCACGGGATTGCCGATGGCGATTCGACTCGCGCGGCCACGCGGAACCATCGTGCTGAAAACCACCGTCGCCGGGGAGCACCACCAGTCACTCGCCGCGATTGTGATCAACGAACTATCGCTGATCGGATCTCGTTGCGGTCCGTTTGACAAAGCGATTGAAGCATTGGCGGAAGACCGAGTGGACGTTTCGAAATTGGTCACCCATCGCTACCGACTCGATCAAGTCGCGATAGCCTTCGAAACGGCGGCGTCACCCGACGCATTCAAAGTCGTTTTTGAGATCGGGTCGTAACGTTCGAGTTGTCCTTCTATTAGTTGGAGTTCATTCGGGGTCGCAGCGACGGACCGTCGGATGCCGATGGAGCCTCCCACAGACGAGAACGTGTTAGGCTGTGGGTTCGAGCCGAAACGCCCCCACGGACCCGCGATATGACCTATCTACTTGCACTGGATCAAGGAACCACCAGCTCGAGGGCGATCGTTTTCGATCACGAAGGCGAGATCAAGGGTGTTGCCCAACGTGAATTCGAACAGCACTACCCCAAACCGGGTTGGGTCGAACACGACGCGAACGAAATCTGGCAGTCTCAACTTGACGTCGCACGTCAGGCGCTCGAAGGATGTGGCGTTTCGGCGTCCGAAATCGCGGGGATCGGCATCACCAATCAACGTGAAACGACGGTCATTTGGGATCGATCCAGCGGGGAACCGATTCACCGCGCGATTGTGTGGCAAGATCGACGCACCGCTGCCGATTGCGATGCACTCCGCGAGCAAGGTCACGCCGCTTTGATCGGTGAGTCGACGGGATTGGTGCTCGACGCTTACTTCTGCGCGACCAAAATCCGTTGGCTCTTGGATCATGTGCCCGAAGCACGCACCAAAGCGATACGTGGCGAGCTTGCATTTGGCACCGTCGACAGTTGGCTGATCTGGAGGCTGACCGAGGGAAGGGTTCACGTGACCGACGCCACGAACGCGTCCCGGACAATGCTTTTGAACCTGGAAACGGGCGCGTGGGATTCGAGGCTGCTTGAACTCTTTGAGATCCCCGAATCAATCCTTCCCGAGGTGCGTTGCAGCAGCGAAGTCTACGGCGAAACGGCGGCATCGATGCTGGGACACTCGGTTCCGATCGCCGGTGTGGCCGGCGACCAACAGGCGGCATTGTTCGGACAGAACTGTACGCGTCATGGAATGGCGAAGAACACCTATGGGACCGGCTGTTTTCTTTTGATGAATGTCGGGGAAGACTCACTTCGTTCGAAGAACCGATTGTTGACCACCCTGGCGGCCAAAACACAATCGAAGCAGCCGTTCGCGCTGGAAGGGAGTGTTTTCGTCGCCGGCGCCGCCGTGCAATGGCTGCGTGACGGGCTCGGCATCATTGAATCCTCCGCGGAGATCGAGTCGCTTGCCGAAGGCGTCGCGGACTCCGGTGATGTGTACGTTGTGCCGGCGCTGGCCGGGTTGGGAGCGCCGCAGTGGGATTCGTATGCGCGAGGAACAATCGTCGGAATCACCCGGGGGACAACGCGTGCTCACATCGCTCGCGCGACGCTCGAGGGGATCGCATTCCAGGTCGCGGACGTCTTTGAGGCGATGAAGGATGACTCGGGTTTGGCATTGAGCGAACTGAGAGTCGATGGCGGCGCGTCGGCGAACAACCTGCTGATGCAATTGCAAGCCGATATCTTGCAAACGCCGGTCGTGCGGCCCCGAGTCACCGAAACAACAGCGATGGGAGCCGCGTTCCTGGCGGGGCTTGCCGTCGGCTATTGGAAAGACGGTGCGGAGATTGAATCGGTTTGGCAAGCGGAGCGGGTGTTTGAGCCTCGCATTGATGCGAGCGAGGCGTTGAATCGTCGAGAGCGCTGGAACGAAGCGCTTCGTCGATCGATGGGCTGGAGTACGGAGTAGCGCGCCATGAAACGCGATGAGTCGATCCAACGGATTCGGGATCGTGAGCGGCCGTGGGACGTGCTTGTCATCGGGGGCGGTGCGACGGGAGTCGGCATCGCGCTCGACGCGGCGAGCCGCGGGTTGGACGTCTTGTTGCTTGAGCGGTTCGATTTCGGAAAAGGCACTTCCAGCCGCAGCACCAAACTGGTTCACGGCGGCGTACGCTATTTGGCGCAAGGCAACATCACGCTCGTCCGCGACGCGTTACGTGAACGCGGTTTGCTGATGCAGAATGCGCCGCATCTGGTCTCGCCGATGTCGTTTGTGATCCCGTGCCGAAGCTGGTGGCGCTGGCTGTTCTATGGGCTGGGGCTAAAAGTCTATGACCTGCTCGCCCGAGGTGATCAATTTTCTCGATCGAAGTTGGTTTCCGCAAAGCGAGCCGTGGAACTCGTGCCAACGCTCACGCCGAAGGGACTTCGTGGCGGCGTGGCGTATCAGGACGGGCAGTTTGATGACGCTGCGTTGCTGCTCGCAATGGCTCGAACCGCCAGTCGTCATGGCGCGTGCTTGGCGAACTACATGAACGTCATCGCGCTGAAAAAGGATGACGAGGGCCAAGTCCTCGGGGTGGAAGTCACTGACAACGAGACAGACGAGGTGATTCCGATCCTGGCTCGTCAAG
>JBCBLJ010001206.1:0-1549 GCA_038520195.1 Planctomycetota bacterium | reverse complement strand
CGCTGGGGCCAAAGATAAACTTCGTTACACGGAGCGGTTGGACGTCGCCAAACAGGGCAACTTCTGGGGCCGTGCGAATCGAAAGCGCGATGGCGGGAGGCGCATCGCTCTCGATTTGGTAGAGGAGCAACGAGTCGCCCATTTTCTCGGCCCTCAAGCGGTGCTCGTCATTTCGACGTCGCAGTGTGACCATTGCGCCGTACCGTGTTTCGATACTCGGGTGGTTGAAGAGCCTGACGAGGGAATCACCCACCGAGGGATGGTTGAGTCCACGGAGTGCGGCCAGAGCCGGATGCCGAAACGCCGATTCATGCGCAATGGAGTCTTCAAGCACTGGGATCGCTTCGCGTCGATCGAGATAAGCGAGGGCTTCCGCCGCGTAAAACCGTAGTTCGGCGTTGTCTTGCTTGATCGCTTCGAGCAGTGTCGGCACCGCGCTTTCTCCCAGCGCTTCGAGTTGTAGCGCGGCATCAGCGGCGCTGGCGGGATCGCGAAGTAGTTCGGCAAATTTCTGTAGCCGCTCGTGTTGGTTCGCCTGCTGTTGATCGATTCCGATGGCTCGAACGACCGCGACATAGCGACTGAGCGATCCTTCGTAGCGCGGATGTAGTTCGAGTTCGATGAAGTCATCTTCCACCGGTTTGGCGACGCCCCGCCGTGTCGTTCCGTCAAAGAAGAAGAAGCGAGCGTTGATTGCTTTCGCGATCTGTTTTGAGATTTCGACGTGCTGAAACTCGGGGCGGATCACGAGCCCCATCGACCGGTCGTTTTGCACGCGGCCACCACCCAGGATGACGCCTTCGATCTTTTGGCTGGCGTCTTCGCCGCCTTCAAATGAGCCACGAGTCAGGATGGCACCGGTCGCAATGCCCTCCACATCGCCTCGACGAACTCTGCCCGCGATCAGACGTTGATGACGCAAGCGTGTGTCCAGCAACCAGCCGCCCTGCAGGTCGGTTGCGTTACTGCCCGATGGGGAGGAGATTTTCAAGTCGAGGGAATCGCCGCGCCGCGCGCCGGGTGGGATCGAGGCACGAACGTGAACGATGGAATTTGATTCGCTTTCCAGGATTTCGTTGGGGGACGGAACGCTGTTGCGTCGCATTTCGTCGATCAGCTGCTCACGATAGGGGGACGGATCCACGGGGCCACCTGTCCCGGGGAGCGCGTTGACCAGTCCCACGCCATCGACGCGAATTGCCTGCATCCCTCGTAGGGCGACCGCATCTCGAACCAACTCCGGAGGCTCTGGCGGCGCCAAGAGCTTCTTGCTGGCAAGTCGTTCTTCGGCGTCGGAGCTCTTGAAGAGGGAGCATCCGCCGACTGTAAGAAGCATCGCTGCGGCGACCCAACGACAAACATGGTTCCGGAATCGCATCGATTAGCCTTTGATCGGGACCGCATCCATTCGGTAACGGGGCGGGTATAGCTGATCGGGTCGCGAAACGGCAAGGTCGTTGAGCCGGCCCGCCGACAGTCTTCGCACCTGGGAAAGAATCTCAGCATCCACCGAGAGAGTGGAGAGTGGAGAGTGGAGAGTGGAGAGTGG
>JBCBLJ010000602.1:0-5285 GCA_038520195.1 Planctomycetota bacterium | reverse complement strand
GGTCGGAAAGGGTGTCAGGAACCAAAAATGCGAAGCACCCTACGGGCCATTTGGTTTTTGGTTCCTGACACCGTTTCCGTAGCCAACCCTAAAGTCAAACTGTAACGGCCCGCTAGGCTGATCACCTGTGTTCGCGGCGACTTCGGGCGACGTCGCCTGCAGATTTGAGGTTCGATCTCGATGGGGTGCCGCCCTTTCGGCGAGGCCGCTCGTTGTTAGACTTGCCAAATTCTGCTCTTCCCGTTCGCCACCTTGATTCCACACAGCGCATGTCCGATCTATTTGAAAACAAGCGGGGCCTGATCACCGGAGTCTTCAACAACAAATCGCTCGCTTGGTCGATTGCCGAACAGGTGATGGCGGGCGGCGGCATCTGCGGCTTCACGCACATGCCGGACAAGCCGGATGACGAGCGCAAAAAAAATCGGAAGCGGCTCGAAAAATTGACCAACAACTGTGACAACGCCAAATTCATCATGCCGATGGATGCGACCGTTGACGAACACATCGCATCGGTGATGGATCGTTGCGGACAGGAATTCGGCAAGATGGACTTTCTGTTGCACTCGATCGCGTTCGCGCCGCCGGAAGACCTCAAGGGAGACACGATCGACACCAGCCGCGATGGCTTCAAGATGGCGATGGAGATCAGCGCCTACAGCTTGATCGCATTGTCCCGCGCGGCGCGGCCGTTGCTCAATCCCGGCGCGAGCATCCTGACGTTGACCTACCTCGGCGGCGAACAAGCAGTCCCCGGATACAACGTGATGGGAGTCTGCAAGGCAGCGTTGGATTCGATTGTGAAGTACCTGGCATTCGATTTGGGCAAGGACGACGTCCGCGTCAACGCGTTATCTCCTGGACCGATGAAGACCGTCTCGGGTGTCGGCGCCGGCGTCGAAGCGATGATCAAGCTCTACGAATCGATGGCGCCGATGGGCCGCGTGGTCACCCACGAAGAAGTCGGAAAGTCAGGAGCCTATTTGCTCTCGGACATGTCCGGCGGAGTGTCCGGCGATATCGTCCATCTCGATGGCGGCTACCACATGATGGGTTCGCCCGGTCGGTTGCTCGAGCAACTCTGATTTTGCCCGAGGGGAATTCTGATTTCGCCGGCGGAAGACGCCTTTGGCAAACAGATTTTGGCGATCAGCGCCGACACCGGCCCGACGCTCCGGCGTAGTGGTTCGATTCGGCGCGTCGGAGTCTTTTCTGATGCCACGTCCGCCGGTGCCGCCCACGGTTAACGGATCGCCACCGGGGAAGATCCCTCTCCCCGCAAAAAATCGGCAAATTCTTCAGTTGGCTGTGTCAATTTTGATCGCGGACGGTCACTCACCTCAGTTGGCCCGATATCCGGGGATCGAATTCTCGCTCCGCCCCGTGATTTGCCGGGGAATTCTGATCGCGGAGGAACTTTTCGGTCGACCGCGTGTTGTATGAGTACTCAGTCATCGCTTTTCTGCACGTAGCCTTTGGAGGCTCCCGTGATCGTCATGCGGATGTTTCGTTTTTTGCTGGTCGTTGTTGCCTCGTTTACCGTCATCGGTTCGGGGCACGCCGCAGAGACCGCGGGCAAGTTGACCGCCGAACAGGTCAAGTTTTTCGAATCAAAAATACGCCCGATCCTGGTCAGTGAGTGCTACGGCTGCCATAGCAAGCAATCGGGCCAAGCTCGTGGCGGACTGAAGCTCGACACCCGCGGCGCGATGGCGTTGGGCGGTGACAGCGGTCCTGCGATCGTACCCGGCAGCCTCGAAGATAGCCTGCTGTTCGGCGCCCTCAATCATGATGACTTCATCATGCCGCCGAAACGCAAGTTGAGCGCCGCGGTGATCGCGGACTTCCGCAAATGGATTCTCGACGGCGCGCCCGACCCGCGGGTCGAGAAAGCGATCGCTTCACCGACCCAAACGATCGATGAAGAAACCATTCGCGAAGCGAAGGAGACGTTTTGGGCGTACCAACCTCCGACACGAACCGCGCCCAGCGACGCCGGGAGTGATTGGGCAAAAACGGACGTCGACCGATACGTCTTTGATGGATTACAAGACGCTGGATTGACACCGACGGACGACGCCGATGCGGGAAGGTTGCTTCGCCGGCTGTGCTTTGACTTGGTCGGATTGCCTCCAACACCCCAACAGGTCACTTGGTTCCGAGGCGCTTACAAGACCGATGCCGACGCCGCCGTCGCGCACGTCGTCGATCAATTGCTCGACAAACCGCAATTCGGCGAGCATTGGGGACGCCACTGGCTGGACACCGTCCGCTACGCCGAATCCACCGGACGCGAAGTCAACATGACGTATCCCAACGCATGGCGCTATCGGGACTATGTCATCGATGCCTTCAATGACGACAAGCCATACGACCAGTTCGTTCAAGAACAACTCGCTGGCGACCTCCTGCCCGCAAAGGATGACAACGAATGGACTGATCATCTCATCGCGACGGGTTTTCTCGCCATTGGCACCAAGAACGTGAACGAACAAAGCGGCGCTCAGTTCGCGGCCGACGTTGCGGATGAGCAAATCGACGCGACCACCCGAGTCTTCCTCGGCACCTCCGTCGCCTGTGCGAGATGCCACGATCACAAGTTCGATCCCATCCGCCAGACCGACTACTACGCGATGGCGGGCATCTTTCGAAGCACCAAGACGTTCTTCGGGTCGCCCCCCTCGGAATTCGGTTCGCCCAGCATGCCGCAGTTGCGCCGTCCGAGCAGCCTGATTCTGCTGCCCGTCCCCGACCCCAACCCCTACGACAAGTCGTACAGCAAGGCGGAAATGGATGAGATGCGTGACCAGCTCGAGGAGCTGCGCGGACAGCTGGCCGGCATGCGTCGAGGCGGAAACGACGCCGCCAATGCACAGCGGATGCGGATTCGTTTGACGAACCAAATGTCGGAAATCTCCAACAAGCTTGGCGTCGTTGACGAAAGCGGACAGCCACGTAGCTACTGCATGGGCGTGCAAGACCAAAAGAGTGTTGGGGACACCCGCCTACTGGTCCGTGGTGAGATCGATCAACCAGGATCCTCGATCGACCGCAATGTTCCCATCGTCCTGAGCGACAACCCGTTGTCCATCAAGTCGGGACGCAGTGGAAGACTGGAGTTGGCGAGATGGATCGGCAGCGACGAGAACACGCTCGCTGCTCGAGTCATGGTCAACCGGGTTTGGAGCCACGTCTTCGGTCAAGGCATCGTGACGACCACCGAAGACTTCGGGATGACGGGAACCTACCCATCGCACCCAGAGCTGCTGGATCATTTGACCCTCGAGTTCATCGAATCGGGGTGGTCCGTCAAATCTCTGGTTCGCAGTCTCATTCAATCGCGGGCCTATCGCATGGACTCGACGTTCGATGTCGCAAGCCATGAACAAGACCCGGACAACCGACTTCTTTGGCGCAGCAATGTCAAGCGACTCCCCGCCGAGTCGATTCGCGACGCGATGCTTTCGATTTCCGACTCGCTCGAAACCGATCGGCCACGCGGTTCCATGGTCGCCAAGGCGGGTTACACGCGAGTCCGCGGCGAACAACTCGGCGATCCGAGGGAACAGATTCGTCGCACGATTGAGCAGGCTTTCGTTAGCCGCCGCGAACAGGCCCGTGATCGTTTTCGCCAACAGCAACAGGCTCGTCGCGGAGGCAATTTCTTCCGCGGTCGGTCGCAATCCGATCGGCAAGAAATGGTGCGGATGACTCAACAAGTGATGCAGGATGCTTCGCTTGATAGCGTCAACTCGAACAAACGAAGCGTTTACCTTCCGATCGTTCGTGACTTTGTGCCACGTAGTCTCGAAGTGTTTGATTTCGCCGACCCAAGCATGGTGATCGGTGTCCGCGAGGCCTCGAACACTCCCAATCAAGCGCTCTTCATGATGAACAACCCACTGACGCTCCGGCTCAGTGACTCGTTCGCCGAACGGATCCTGGAGTCCGAGCCGCGGTTGAGTGATCGTGTGCAGCGCGCGTTCGTCTTGGCGTACGGCCGCGAGCCGTCCGCACAAGAGCGTAAGGCATCGATGAGGTATCTGAGTGATTCCGGCATGTCGCCCAAGCAGGCGTTCTCGGCATTTTGCCAGTCCTTGTTCGCCGCCGCCGAATTCCGCTACCTGAACTAGTTGGCGCGAGAGCGAACTCTCGCCTCGGCACGCTCACGGAAGAAGATTTCACGATCTCCGTTCTTAAACGAATCCAAGTTCCTTTTCTCACTTGTCACCGCCCCGAGCGGCGAACCATTGCGAGGTTTCCATGTTGACGCGACGTGAACTACTGAAACACTCTTCCGCCGGTTTCGGATACTTGGCGATGGCGGGCTTGGCATCCTTGAATCACGCCAAGGCCTTTGGCAGCGAATCCACCGCAACCAATCCACTGCTGCCGAAAGAGCCTCACTTTCAACCGACCGCCAAACGGGTCATCTTCTTGTGCATGCAGGGCGGTCCCTCGCACGTCGATACTTTCGATTACAAACCCAAACTGATTTCCGACGCGGGCAAGAATGGGAAGTACGGCGGCAAACTACTCCGGTCGCCCTGGGAGTTTCGGCAACGCGGCGAGAGTGGTCTTTGGATTTCGGATCTGTTTCCCGAAGTCGCCGAGCACGCCGATGACATGTGCTTGATCCGCTCGATGCACTGCGACCAACCGGTTCACCCCGGCGCGATGACGCAAATGCATACCGGTACTGCGCAGTTCGTCCGCCCGTCGCTCGGTGCCTGGACCCTCTACGGACTCGGCACCGAAAACGAAAGCCTGCCGGGATTCGTTTCGCTCAGCCCACCGGCGGGAAGTTCGCGCAACTACGGAAGTGCTTTCCTGCCAGCGATCTATGGCGGTGCGAAAGTCGGACGCACGGGGAGTCGATTTGCGCAACTGGCGCGGGTCACCTCGGGAAGCGGCGAATCGGTTCCCGATATCAAGAATCCACGGCAGAGTGAGCGCCAGCAGCGTAAACAACTCGATTTCATTCAATCGCTGAACCGCGCGCAGATGCCGTCGCGTGATACGGCCAACGTCGAGGGCGTGATTCAGTCCTATGAGTTGGCGTTCCGGATGCAGGACGCGATGCCGGAGTTGATGGACTTGGGCGACGAGGACCCAAGAACGGTTGCGATGTATGGCGCCGATGGCGGGCCGACGCAAACTTTTGGCCGCCAGTGCCTATTGGCCCGTCGCTTTGCTGAAGCCGGTGTCCGCTTCATCGAAGTGACTCACGGCAACTGGGACCAACACGTGAACCTGACAGCCGACCACAAGGCCCGCGCCGAAGC
>JBCBLJ010001092.1:0-2141 GCA_038520195.1 Planctomycetota bacterium | reverse complement strand
GTGGGGGTCGCCAAGATTTGCGCCCGCGTTGCCACCGATCACGATCGTACCGGCAACCGCTCCCAAGCCGATGTCGTCGCCGACGTCGCCGCGCACGAAAATGCCTCCGCCACGCATCGACGCGCCGGCTCGATCGCCGGCGGATCCGTAGATCCCAAGGGTTCCACCGGTCATCGAAGTTCCGGCGCCGTGTCCCGCGTTGCCGCGAACGCGGACCGAACCACTGATCATTCCGTCGGCAACGCCGTGTCCGACATCGCCAAAGACCTTCGAGACCGCTTGCGCGTTGAAGGCAAACGCATAGTCACCGAGTGAACCGCGGACTCGAATCCTGGCGGGATGATTGAGCCGCATGAGGGTGGCGTGCTGGCCTTCGGCACCTGTCACCTCGACTCGGACCATGTCCTCTTCGTCAGGCCCCACCGGCAACTCGCTGATCCGAGCGCGGAGGGCTGCCGAATCGAGTTCAGTGAGCGAGAGTTGGTGTTCCGCCTCACCCGCTTTGAGTAAGAAACCGGAGTCCTTGTCAAAGCCCGAACCGGGATCCGGCGGGACTGACGACGAGGTCGGGTCGGGGTTTGTGGTTGATGACATCGCGCTCTTGAAGTCAAACTGGTCGCCACAAGCGGCACCTACCACCACTTTATAATACCTCCACTCTCACCCGCGTACCCCTCCGGGGTGAGGCAATCTAAGCACTGAACGGACGATGGCTTCCAGTTTTTCGGCTGCCGCGGCCCCGGCGACCAGGACTTCTTGGTGGTCGGCGACAACGGCGCGGTCCGGATCGGCCACATTGCTGACGGTGGAAATGGCCAGCACCGACATGCCAAGCCCGACCGCCGTCATCACCTCACCGACGGTGCTCATGCCGACGACATCGGCGCCGATGTGGCGCATCATGCGGTACTCGGCGCGGGTCTCGTAGTTCGGTCCCAGGGTTGCCAAATAGGTTCCTTCGGAGGCCACGAACCCGCCTTGGCGGGCCGCTTTCAGCGCACTCGCCGCGAGTCGCGACGAGTAGACTTCGCCGAGCCGACCCGGGGTTTGGTGTTCGGCCGTCGCTTTCACGTGATCGTTTTGCACCGCTGTCAGCGCTGCGCCGCCGGCGCGAGGATGCAGCCAATTGATGTGATCGCGAATCACGACCAGGTCACCGACGCGCAGTTTTGGGTTCACGCCTCCTGCGGCGTTACTTGCGATCAACTGTGTCGCGCCGAGCCCTCGCATGACGCGGATCGGAAACGCGACTTCGCTATCGGTCCAGCCTTCGTAGCGGTGAAAGCGACCGGCCATCGCGACCACTGTTTTCCCCGCGAGTTCACCGACGATCAACTGGCCGCGATGGCCGCCTGCGGTGGATCGAGCAAAGCCGGGGATTTGTTCGAACGGAATCGCGGTCGAGGATTCGATCTTGTCGGCGAGTGGTCCGAGTCCACTGCCAAGCACGATCGCGGTGAGTTCCTGCTCGGGTGTCAGTGGGGCTCGATCGACGACGGTCGCGACGGCATCGGTAACATCTTGATCGATCATGCGATCCGTGTCTGTCCCGCCTCTTCGACGAGCGCGGTCACCAGACGTTGCAGTCGAGGTGCGGCTTCGTTCGCAGTGGCGATGATTTCTTCGACGTCGGCGGGCTTGAGCGAATCGGGCAAGCACATGTCGGTGATGACACTCAGTCCAATCGCTTTGAGACCACAGTGGACGGCGACGATGGTCTCGGGCACCGTGCTCATCCCGACGACGTCGGCGCCGATTTGCCGAAGGAATCGATATTCGGCTCGGGTTTCCAGGTTGGGTCCGGCGACCGCAACGAAGACGCCTTTGTGAAGTGTCATGTCTTCGCGGCGCGCGATTTGGATGGCCCGATCGATCCATTGCTGATCGTAGGGCTCGCACATGTCTGGAAACCGCGGGCCGAGACGATCGTCGTTGATTCCGATCAGCGGGTTGTCACCCATCAAGTTGATTTGGTCTTCGATCACCATCATGTCGCCGCACTCAAAGTACGGATTCATTCCGCCGCAGGCATTGCTGACGATCAGAAGTTCGGCGCCGAGTCGCTTGAAGACGCGGACGGGCAGGGTGATCTGCTTGAGCGGATACCCTTCATACATGTGAAACCGACCTTCCATGGCCAT
>JBCBLJ010001161.1:0-1860 GCA_038520195.1 Planctomycetota bacterium | reverse complement strand
TCACTCTCCCTTTGCATCAAGCTTCCCAGGCTCAACGGATTTCAAACGATGACCTCTCTGCTTGCCATCACCGTCAGTCCAATTTTTATCACCGCCGCAGCCATCTTCTTCCTGGTGACGGCCGGGATTTGGTTCGTGCTGACGCGCGTTTCGGGAGACGATAAACCTCGCGCCGAAGCTCGCTTGGACATGATGCGCCGGCGACGTGCCAGTCGTGAAACCGGCGACGTGCCACAACAATCGAAAAAGGAAGAACTGACCACCTACCTCGAAAAGGCGGCGACGCCTTTGGCCGACAAAGTCAGCGGCAACGAAAAGGAAATGGGGCAACTTCGCGAGAAGTTGATGAACGCCGGCTTTCGGCGAGAATCGGCGCCGGTGGTCTTCAAGATGATCCAACTCGCGACGTCCGGCCTGGGCCTCTTTATCGGAAGCACGTACGGATTCTTTGCCAATGGATTTGGCCAGGACATGATCATTAAGGTCGCCGGTGGTCTGATCGTTGGATTCATCATCCCCAAATTCACCCTGGACTTCATCGCCAAGAAACGGATGGAGAAGATCTTCCTGGGGTTGCCTGACGCGCTCGACTTGATGGTTGTCTGTGTCGAAGCGGGTTTGGGAATGGACCAAGCGCTGCGAAAGGTCGCCGATGAAATGAGCAAGAGCCACAAAGAGATCGGCGAGGAGTTTGGCATCGCGAACAAACAGTTGCAGCTCGGGCGCACGAGAAGCGAAGTCTTGCAGGCTCTCGGATTTCGAAGCGGCGTCGACGATCTCAAGCAGCTCGCATCGATTCTGATTCAAGCCGATAAATTCGGATCCTCGATCGCTGCCGCACTACGTGTTCAGAGTGACGCCATGCGAACACGTCGTCGTCAAATCGCGGAAGAGAAGGCTGCGAAAACGGCCGTGAAGATGATCTTCCCGCTCGTCTTATTCATTTTCCCAGGGATCTTCGTCGTGCTCGTTGGTCCCGCGGGGATCAGCATGTACCGCAACATGCTTTCGCAATAGCGGCCTAAGCCTTCCCGTCGGAATCCTCACAGATCCCGACGATCTCCAGCAGTCGCAGTGCGTTGGTCGTCGGCGAAACGCCTTCGCGCATGCGGTAGTCGAACGTCATCTTTTCGCCACCGTCGCCGTCCGACTCGATCGTTTCTCGGAAGTGGACGACTTCCGACACGGCCGCAAGGGAAGGTTCCGACGCGAGCTCGAGATCGTGCGTGCTGATCGCGCCAATGGCGCCCAGTTCAAGCAGACGCTCCAGAACGCGCGCGACGGCGATCAACCGTTCCCGTGAGTTGGTGCCCTGGAGAATCTCGTCGAGAAGATACAGGCATTTCCTGTCGGGATTCTCCGCAAGCGAAGCGGCATGCTGAACCGCTCCTTTGAGCCGCTGCAATTCCGCCATGTAGAACGAGACACCCTCGGCAAGGTTGTCGCGCACACGAATGCTTGTCGCTAACTCGAGCGAGGGAAGCACCAGACGCGCCGCGCAAACTGGCGCCCCTGAACCAGCTAATGAAACATTCAAGCCGACGCTCCTGAGCATCGTGCTTTTGCCCGACATATTGCTTCCGGTGACCAACAAGACCGATCCCGTCGGGCCGATGCAGACGTCGTTGCAGACTCGCGCCCCGTCGGTCAAAAGTGGATGTCCGATCCGTGTCGCCGACAGAACGGTCGACTCATTGTCGGCCCACTCTGGAAACACCCAATCGGGATTCTCATCACGAAGCGCGGCGAGTGAAAGGAGAGCTTCGAGCTCACCGAGCGCTTCAAACCATCCCGGCGCTGCGTCACCGTACTGCTCTTGCCATTGCTCCAACCGCCGAAGCACGCGGACATCCCATAGCG
>JBCBLJ010000630.1:0-5096 GCA_038520195.1 Planctomycetota bacterium | reverse complement strand
GCCACCCGCGCGCCAGTACCTCTTGGGCCAGGTCACTCGCACGTTCGGGGTCACCGCACAAACGAACCAGAAACCGGTAAATCCGAGGCGCCATTTCGGTGAATTCTGTTTCCACTACTGGGTGACTTAGGAATCGAGATCCGCTCATTCGCACCGTCGTGGTAATAGACGGTGAAAGTCAGCCCGCGCCAAAAAGAAAATTCGCAGCGACCCCAAATCACGCGATCCAGCTCTCTTGCCGGCGCCAAGGACGCAAAACTGCGGGTGATTCGCCAGCCTCGGAGGTTCGCCAGGCTCTTGGCGATTATCCATCGAAGCGCTTCGCTCAGTCCAAGCAAACGGACGTTTCACGGTCGAGAACGAACTGCCGAGACCGGATCGAATCGATTGAGTGTGCCACGGAAGTCTCCCGGGCCCACGCGCAACGCTGAGATTGGCGACCTCAGCCTTTCGTCGGGAGGCAGTCTTGAACCGGTTCGCCTTTAACCAGTGCGGAGAGAGAGTTCCCCCGAGCGACGCCTACTTGCGGAAGTCATCACGGTGACCACCGAACGGTTGCTCCTCGTCGGATCGACTCCGGCGCCACGAGTCGTAGAGTTTTTCGGCAAGTGTTCCCAGCCCCCAGCCCACGGCGACTCCGATGATCAAGGAAACCAAGTGGTGCACACCGGCTGCCCGACAGATTGGCACCGTGATGGCGATCCCCGCCATCCACGCCGCGTAGTAGGCGCCCTCTCGCGCTGACATTTTCATAGGAATGCTCCCAGGTGTTGGACAACCGCAGACGACGCCATTCTCGATCAATGCGTCGCCGGGCATGTCCTCAATCGTAGTGTTCAGGTCAAATTCTCGTACAGTCGCAGCCGAACGGCCTCGACCGCGAAGTATTTGATCACGCAATCGGCGGTCAAGCAGCTGATACCCAAAGTCCAGCGCAGTCGTCTTCGTGCCCCCGTCGAATTCGTCTGGCGCGCGAAAAATTGGTGGGCGAGTGAAATCATTTCGTAGGTCACGAATAGGTACCCGAGCCCCCGCATGATCGACCACAGGTGCCAGCCGAACCCGATCGCACGGACTTGGTTTTCGCTCTCCAGCGCCAGGCGCGCATTGTAATAGTTCATCATATCGACCTGGACGAAACCGTCGTGAAAGACCACGGCACCGAAAGAGGTGAATGAAAAAATTGCGATGCCGAAGAACATCTGGACGTGGGCGGGCAACCAGCTGGACACTTCGTACTCTTCGTTGATGCCCGTCGTGATCCAGCTTTGTTGTCGTTCCCAGTAGGCTTCGGCTTTCGGCAACACCGCCGAGCTGCGCTGGGGCGCCGAACGTGCCAACGCGATCGCGAGAAGCGAATGCGAGATAAACGCCAACGAGATCGCGGCGATGCACTGACACCATCGGTCATCGACCACGAAGCCAAGGCAAAGGATCGACAGCAGAATCGCAGAAGCAATCTGGTGACCGTAGACGCCGACACCGAAGAAAAGAAGCAACGGCCCGGCGCCGACGATGGCGGCCGTGACAGCCCACCAACGCGAGCCGGCAAACCGCTTGCCGAATGCGGCAAGCCCTCGAACAACGCCGCTGAGCCGAGCACCCTTCGGCACGCGGGCCTCGACCGCGCCGGCCCCATCGGCGCTTTCCAAGCCCGCTTCCTCGCATTCAGTCAAGTCTCTGCCTTAGCGACGAATCGGAATCAAAACGATGCCCGTCGTGAAATACAAAATTGCATTTCCTACACCAAAGATGAGGAGGAAAATGAGCCAGCCGCCGATTCCACCTTCGTCGTCATCATCCATCGAGATGCTCCTATTGTTGAGGCTTGAGTTGGTCAAGAACGGCTTCGATCTGTCCAGCCAACTCCTGCAGCTTTCGCCGCCGCGCCCACGCCTCAGCTTTTTCAAGCACCGCGATCGCCCCGGGGTGATCGCCTAGCTCAAAAAATCGTAGAGCTTTGACTCGTTGTTCGGGAGAACCACTGACAAGGGTTCTCTCTGCCCGAGCGAGGAAGACGTTTGGGTCCAAACGTAGTAATTCGCCCGGAAGTTGACTGTTAATCGGTTCCGTTGCCATCCAATAGTCATACAGGTACACCCGATCTTCTTTCGGGACCTCGTCGTATGCCTTCTGAATCGGCTGACGCAGTTTGACAGCATCGATGGTCGCTTGCAAGCTTTGGGGGGGCGATTGATAGTCCTCGTCCATGAATCCTTCGACCCAGCCGCGGTAAAACACCAAGCAACCGGCGGCAACGATGCAGGCCACGAACAGCTTCAGGACCAGCAACAGCTGGAACAACAAGCCGTGGCGTTTACCCTTCATCATGGAACCACTCCAGATTGCAGCGTCGACGAATCACACGACGCGAGTGGAAGTAGGTTGCCACTGTGATGACCGCAAGGAGCAACAAGTAGCCGCAAAACCAGCTTAACCTTGCGCTCGCCAGATAGTGCAGTCCACCCAGTAGCATCGCCACGCTTCCTGCCGCGGCAAGCAGTGGCGCGACGGGGCCGAGCATTTCGCCGCGGCCCAGCGGCTGCGAAAAGGGGATTTGCCGAAAGATCAAACCCGACGAGAAAAACGCGGAAAAGATGACGAGCATCGTCGCCGCAGCAACATGAAGCCCGACGTGCACCGGATCATTCCAGACCGCCGCGAGCACCAACGTGAGAACGGCGAGGAACGGCAACATCACCCAGATCAGAATCGCCTTTTCGATCCCGCGGGCAAACGCGGCCGCGTCCGAAATCGGGGCCGCGCTCAATATCCAAGCCGATGGATGCTCCTTACTGAAACGCATCCCGTACCAAATCGTCGGCAACGGTAGCACCAGCGAATAGATCGCAGTCAACGTGATCGCAACGCTCTGGCCGCGAACCAAAAGGGGATCGACAAGCTCACCGGTGAAGAAGCCGATTCCGAGGAACGCGATCGTGATTCCGAAGGTCGGCCAAATCCGCATCCGAAGGTTATGGTCTCGTCCGAGCATCGTGCGGCACAACCAATACGCCGATTGCTCGTCTGGATTGTCCGAAAGGAGTCGCCGCGTGATCCCGCCGAACAAGTCCCCTGGCGTCTTGAGCGGCGGCAGCATGGTGCTTCGCGGATCGACCTTCGCCGCCGGCAACCGCGCATACGCTCGGGCGAGATTCGCATAGACCAAAAACCACACCAGGGCCGTCAGTCCTGTCGCTGCGCCAAGAATCCACCACTCGACTCCTGCGATGCCGTTGTTGCTTGAGACCACGAATCGGCCGAGCAACCCCGGGGGTGTCCATTGGGTCCACTCGGGAAGATGGTAGACCGCGACTTCCAGCTGATCGCGAGTGTCGCGCAGGACCGCCTGCCCGCCATAACCGGTGATCAACATCAACACCGCCTGCGACCAAGCGAGCGTCTCGCGGACTTTTTCGGACGGACCGGTAAAGAACGTCACATAGAAAAGAATGATGCATCCCGCAGCGAGAAAGCTGCCGACGACGCTCGCCATTGCGTAAAGCGCAGCAAACCAAGGCGTCGACTCCCTCAAGCCCGCCCCGAGAATCATCGGGACAACACTCATCGTCAAAATGATGTACGCGATGTAGAGAAACAGATTCGCAAGCCGCGCCACCGCGTAGGTCTTGTAGGAAACCGGTTGGTGGCCCAGCACGTGAAGATCATCCGGCGACAAAATGATCTCGTTGAACTCAACGATGATCGAGGTGACGCAGACCAGCATCGATACGCCCAGGCAGATCAGAGCGAACGCGTACGCTTCGACGCGTGCGAAGAGGATCCCCGCGACGAAGCAACTGATCAGCAGGTTTTGGCCTGTGACCCAATACAGCGGCGAGAAAATGTCGCGGTCACCGGTCCTCGTCACCTGACCAAACGCTTGGTTACGAAAGTCCATCACGAGAAACGCATACAGCAAAGCCTTCACGCTTGGCCAATGCACCGCTTCTGCCGACTTGGATGCAGAAGCAGACGACCCGGACCCCATCGTCTCGACGTTCAACGTTTCGTTCTCACCGCGTCCGCGAATTCCGAAGCCCGCTGCTCCATGTTGTCGCCGCCGGTGAGTCGCCTAAATGCTTCCTCCAGCGACGCCGCCGAAGCCCGCTCGATCAATCCCGCCGGCGTGTCGTTGGCGATCATGGTCCCTTGATCGATCACGATCACGCGGTCGCAAAGTCGTTCGACGACATCCAACATGTGCGAGCAATAAAACACCGTCTTTCGGCGATCAGCCATCTCGCGAACGATTTGCTTCACGGCTTGGGTTGCATTGGCATCCAATCCCGAGAGTGGTTCGTCAAAGATCAAGACTTCGGGGTCATGGATCAACGCCCCTGAAATCAGCACCTTCTGCTTTTGCCCTTTGCTGAGCGAGCCGATCCGCTTGTTCAAGGCCTTGGGGATGTCGAACAACTCGAGCATCTTTCGCCCCCGTTCGTCGACGCTCGCCGGTGCGATCCGATGAAAGGTGCCGACGAGCGCGAAGTATTCCGCGACGCTGAGTGTCATGTAGAGGTGAGCGTTCTCGGGCACGTAGCCGATGCGGCGTTTCACCTCCACGGGCGATTCCTGAACATCAAATCCCGCGACGACCGCTCGGCCGCTGGTGGGCCGCATCACGCCGGTGAGAATCTTGACGGTGGTGGACTTTCCCGCGCCGTTTGGACCGAGGTACGCGCAGATCGTCCCCGGCGCGACATCGAACGAAACGCCCGCGAGCGCTTGATTGTCGCCATATTCTTTCGTCAAATCAGTCGCCGCAATCATGACGCCAAGCTAGCACCGGACGCCGAGCCCCGCAACTTGGGGGCGCTGCGGCTAGTGCTACGCCCGATTTGCGTCGTGGCGCGGCTTTCGCCAAGAGCCTCCTCTGACGGCGTCCATTGCGTACCGCCGCGCCGACTCTTGCAACGGAACGAATCCTCGAACTCAGACTGGGCCCCATCGGATGAGCACTCAAGCGTGCGCGAATCCGAACGACCGGGCCAGACACCTCAGAACTCTTAAACCGGCGCCGCTTCGCTGGTTGGGCGCAATCAATTACGGGGTGATCGTCAGCAATGAAGTCGACCAAATGCTGACCAGCGAAG
>JBCBLJ010000894.1:0-3286 GCA_038520195.1 Planctomycetota bacterium | reverse complement strand
GAGAGTGGAGAGTGGAGAGTCAGTTTTGGGTGGAGGCTTCGGCTCGGGTCAGCAACTCTCGGTCGTGGTGCAGCGTTGCATCCAAAGCGTGACGCTCCGCCAGTTCGCACAGCATCTTTAGGCTGCCAATCTGGTGGCTCGCCGGTGCGGGCACGGCTCGTCTCATCGCAACCGCTCTGAGTTCCTTCATCGCACCGAGATCATCCCCTCGAGCGATGAGACTGCGTGCGCGGATCATGCGTGCGGCGGCGAACAGTTCGTCATGCTCCAGCAGTGTTCCCGCGTCTTCCAATGCATCCTCGAACAACTCGGCGTCGAATTTGGCCTCCGCGAGCGCCAGTCGCAGCGCGACTTTCTCAGGATCGCGGAGCAACCTTGCCTGACACACTTCGATACGACGGCAAGCCCAGTCGCTTCGGGCCCGTTCGAGCTCGCGATCGGCCTCGGGCGAATTCAATCGCTGAGCAAGGTCGCGAACCTCTTGAAGCTGTTGCAGCGACCGCGCCAAGATCGCGTCTTCCAATTGGAATCGAACGGATTCGTCTTCGGGGAAAACTTGCGACGCCTGCTTGAGCAATCGCTTTGCTTCAAGTGGCCGCTGCTCGGCACGATAAATGGCCGCCAACTCAAGAAAGCCCTCCAAATCAGTAGGGTTGGACTTGAGCTTTTGTTCCAGCGTTTGGCGTCGCTCGAGTTGGACCGGCGGCTCGGGCTGGCCTTCCGACTCTGGCTCCGGAGCGTTCTTGCGAAGCAACTCATCCGGACTGACGGGCCGCCAGCGACCACCGTCGAGCGGACTGAGGCTGGGGTTGCCCGCCGAAATCGGCGCCTCCTCGGAGCGTAGTTCCGCCGGGGAAGACCCGTTCGAATCAGATTCAGACATGGAAACGCCACCAAAGAAAAGAACTCGGCGTCCGTGCGACACACCATTCTAGTGTGCACGCTCCAACGCCGAGATGCAAGGAACCGGTAGCGGTCGGACCCCCTCGTCGCCGCCGTGCCGTGAGCACGACGCGCGACTTCGCTGAATTCACCAGGGCGAGCGGATGTAGTAATAACCGAACTGGTCGGTGTGACTGGGCCAATGCGGCGTCGGATAGAACGAACCGCGCGGCGCCGCACCCGTCCCCGGAGCGCTTCGGCCGTATTGGTGATGCAAGGGTCGCATCAGGTTCTGGCTCACACCCCACGAATACGACTGCTGCATCGAAACGTTCGGCGGCACCACGACCGCGAGCGGTTGACCGTAGCTCTGGTTGTAGTACCGGCCGTGCCACGGTCGATTCATCGCGAAATTGTGCGCCCAGACTTGAGCCCGCGCCATCGGATCGGACGCGTGCACGGTCGATTGAGTCTGCGTGGAAAACGCGACCGCGAGGGCGGCGATCAGGAGTAGCGTTCGCATCGAAATGTCCTCTGTGATGAAAGTCGGTCGGCCCTAGCGCGGCAGACGCAATTTGTTCCAGTAAAAGTTCTTCGCGGCGGAGCGAATCGGTTCCGTCGAGTAATGGACGCGAGTGCGATTCAATCCGCGGCCGTTGTCGTAGGAGTTGTGAAACCGGTCCGTGTGTCCGTACATCAGTTCGTGCGGATAGAACGGCTGGTAAGTGAAGTAGGTGTGGCCGACGAAGTGCGGCGTGGGCAACGGCGAGATATACATCTGGGCGTTGGTGGTGTTGCAGTTGCCCTGCGAGAAGAAGTTGTAGAACAAGTCGGGACGGTCGTAACTTGGTCCCATGCAGCCGCCCGTTCCGCAGTCCCCATCACCGCGTTTTCCGCCCAGTCGACCCTTCAGTCCGAGCCGGCAAGATCCGCTATTGCAGCCTCCACCACAGTCGCCTGCGCCACAGCTTCCCGAACCGCAACTTCCTGAGCCACAGCTTCCCGCGCCACAGTCGCCGACGATCGATCCGCCGCAGTCGCCGCTGCTGCAATCGCCGCTGGCGCATCCGCCCGTCGCACAACTTGCGGTCTGGGCATTACCGAGTTCGGGAGTCGCCGGTAGATCTCCCACGTAAGCCTTCGGCGCCGCCACCGTGTCGCTAATGACTTCGGCGCCGACGATGAATGAGCCGTCGTTGGCCACGGCCGAGCCGGACAGTGAAATCGCGATGATGGTCAAGCCACCGAGGATTGTTTTTGCAAATCGAAGTCTCATCCGGTGGTTCCTCCGAACCCTTTTTTCAGGCGTGAATCCGTTCGAGCCCGCGCGAAGATGGGTGCATACATTTCGATCGCGCATGACTGATAATTGTCTCATTGTCACACTTCGGCGCTCGCCGTACGGCGGCGATAGTTGATAGCGATTCGGTCGTGATTTCGGATCAAATGGAAACACTGGCAGCACCGTCGGCATCCGGTCAGCCGCCAGCGAGTCCCCGGCCCACAAAACCGGCACCACCAGCACCCGTTGCCGAATCATCCTATCTGGCATTTTTTGTGTCCCTCGCCTACGTTTTGCGGGGCGTGGCGGATCGGGTCGATTCGGCACGCCTCGGTTTCCTCGGGACAGAGACCGAAGCATGAGTTGATCCGCAGAGTTGGATATTTGGTGTGGCAAAACGACGGTCAAAAAACCAAGGGGCGAAGAACGGCAAGTCACTTTTCGACGAGGTCGAGGAATCACTGCTATCGGCGGTCCCTTTGAGGCAAGCGGCCCAAGAGCGATACCTCAACTATTCGCTCTCGGTCATCACCAGTCGTGCGTTGCCGGATGTCCGCGATGGGCTCAAACCGGTCCAGCGACGCATTCTCTACACGATGCACCAGCAGGGATTGGCAAGTACTGCGAAGCACCGCAAGTGTGCCAAGGTCGTCGGCGACGTGATGGGGAATTACCACCCGCACGGTGACAGTTCGATCTATGAAGCGCTGGTGCGGATGGCGCAGCCTTTTGCCATGCGAATGCCTCTGGTCGATGGCAGCGGCAACTTCGGGAGCGTTGACGGTGACAACGCCGCGGCGATGCGCTACACCGAGTGCCGCATGACGCCGATCGCCAGCGAGCTTCTTGCGGACCTCGCTACGCGGACGGTGGCTTTCAAAGCGAACTATGACGGAAGCCGCGAAGAACCCGTCGTGTTGCCGAGTCGCTTGCCCAATTTGTTGCTCAACGGTGCCACGGGCATCGCCGTGGGCATGGCGACGAATATCCCACCACACAACCTGAAAGAGATCTGCAACGCGACGGGTTCTTCGCGGCTTCCGTCATAGTTCGCTTTGAAAGCCACCGTCCGCGTAGCGAGGTCCGCAAGAAGCTCGCTGGCGATCGGCGTCATGCGGCACT
>JBCBLJ010000860.1:0-3462 GCA_038520195.1 Planctomycetota bacterium | reverse complement strand
GCAAGGCAAAATCGAAAAGCTGCCGGGTGGCAAATCTGTCTCCGCAAGAACCTCGCCGATGATCAAAGCTCCGATCGGCGTTCGGCTGGCCGGTTTGAGAACGAAAGGACACCCAACGGCAATCGCCGGTGCCACTTTGTGGGCGGCAAGGTTCAGCGGAAAGTTAAACGGGGAGATGAACGAGCACGGTCCGATGGGAACTCGTTTGTACATACCGCGATAGCCACGCGCACGCGGCGAGATTTCAAGATTCATCACTTCGCCATTCATTCGCACCGATTCCTCGGCGGCGATGCGGAACGTGTCGATCAGTCGGCCGACTTCTCCACGGCTGTCTTTGATCGGCTTACCCGCCTCGACGCAAAGGGCCTGCGCCAGTTCCTCGCTCCGTTCGCTGAAACGATTGACGCAGTGGTTCAGGATGGCTTGGCGTTCGTACGGCGGAAGCTTGCTCATCGGTTCCGACGCCGACTCCGCCGCTTCAATTGCACGATCAATCGTTTCTCCGTCCGCCAACGCGACTCGATAGGCGACATCACCGCTGTACTTGTCCGTCACCTCCAGATCGTGGTTGGGCGACTGTGGTTGGTTGGCCAAATAAAACGGCCATTGCTGTTTGCTGTTCATGTGTGTTCCCAATGCCTGTTTCACCGACTCTCGTCGGATGACATCGCTCTGCTGCTTGCACGTGGTACTTGTCTCGGTCTGCTCGTCAACGCGAGAAACGATCATCTGCCGGACTAGATCATCGCGCTTTGTTCTTTGATTTCATGGTTCAAGATTCGGTCGTTTTCGGAGTAGTCGACCGGGACTTCAACCACGTGTACGCCCTTTGTTCGCAAGCAATCAGTAAGAAGCGGTTGAAGGCCTTCACTGGAGGTCACGCGGTGACCGCTCGCACCGTAGCTTTCGGCGTATTTCACGAAGTCAGGGTTGTTATAGTCGAGGCCAAAGTCGGACAATCCCATGTTGGCCTGTTTCCATTTGATCATTCCGTACGCGTTGTCACGCAGAATGAGTACCACGAGATCCAGCTTCAAACGCACCGCCGTTTCAAGTTCTTGGGAGTTCATCATGAAGCCGCCGTCCCCGCAGATCGCCATCACGGGCTGATCGGGGTGCACCAGTTTGGCCGCCATCGCCGACGGTAGCCCGGCGCCCATCGTTGCCAGCGCATTGTCGAGCAGGACGGTGTTCGGGGCAGTCGCGTGATAGTTGCGTGCGAACCAAATCTTGTAGACCCCGTTGTCGAGCGCGATGATGCCCCGTCCCTCGATCACCTTCCGCACGTCGGCGACCAGCCGTTGCGGATAGATCGGATACCTCGCGTCGTCGGAGCCCGCGTTCACACTCGTGATGGCCGCCTCTCGAACCGTTTGGAATCGGGTGAAGTCCCAGTGCGGTTGGGGCTCCAACGCTTCACACAATTGCCAGACACTATTGGCGATGTCACCGATCACTTCGACTTGCGGAAAGTAGACCGGGTCGACTTCGGCGGTGGAAAAGTTGACGTGGATCACTTTCACGCCATCGTGGTGCATAAAGAACGGCGGCTTTTCAACCACGTCGTGGCCAATATTGATGATCACATCAGCGGCTTCCACGGCGCGATGAACGTAGTCGCCAGCCGAGAGCGCCGTATTGCCGAGAAACAAGGGACTACGTTCGTCGATGACGCCTTTGCCCATTTGTGTCGTCACAAACGGAATCGCGAGCTTGGCGACGAATTGACGCAGCATGTTGCAGGTCATCTTGCGGTTGGCACCTGCGCCGACAAGCAACAACGGCGACTTCGCTTGAGTGATCATCGTCACGGCCGCTTGAATCGCCTTTGTCTCGGCGATCGGACGTCGCACGAGACTGGCCGCGACGGGGCGTTCATCGACCTCTTCCGCCGCGATGTCTTCGGGTAACTCGAGATGCACTGCGCCGGGTTTTTCTTCTTGCGCGACGCGGATGGCTTCCCGAACACGCGACGGGATGTTCGCGCCGCTGACCAATTGCCTGGTGTACTTCGTCAGCGGTCGCATCATGTCCACGATGTCGACGATCTGGAATTGTCCTTGCTTGCTCGATTTCACCGGCTTCTGTCCGGTGATCATCATCATCGGCATCCCGCCCAGCTGAGCGTATGCTGCGGCGGTCACAAAGTTGGTCGCACCGGGGCCCAGCGTCGAGAGACAAACGCCCGCCTTTCCCGTCAGTCGGCCATAGGTCGCGGCCATGAATCCGGCGGCCTGTTCGTGCCGCGTCAGTATCAGTCGAATGTCGGAACGGGAGAGCGAGTCGAGAAAATCGAGATTCTCCTCGCCCGGTATTCCAAAGACGTACTCAACGCCTTCGCTCGCGAGTGCTTCGACAAACAAGTCGGATGCTTTCATGTTTCAGTCGTTGATGATTCGGAGTTTAAGAATCGGCGGGGGTTTGATTTGCGAGCCGGGGAGTGACGAGTCGCCGCAGTATCAGCGGAAACGTGCCCAGTAGCGTGAATGCGACTAGCAGTTCCCAGCTGAGGATTCCCTTCACGCCACGCTCGGAGAGAGTCGCGATCGACGGTGCCCGCGACCCAGCGTAAACGTACACGATGGTACCCGGTAGCATTCCGAGTTGACTGACCCACCAAAAGGTCACGACTCGAATCGGCGTGAGCCCCATCACCGTGTTGATGACGAAGAAGGGGATGGCGGGGATCAGCCGAAGCGAGAAGAGGTAATACGCGCCCTCTCGCGCGAATGCTTGTTCAACGCTTTTGAGCCGTTCACCAAATTTCGCGGTCACGAGATCGCGGAGCAAGTATCGGCTGCTCAAGAATGCGATCGTTGCCCCAAGCGTTGAAGCAAAACTGATCAAGACCAAACCGTGGAAGAAGCCAAAGAACCATCCAAACGCAAGCGACAGTGCCGCCGCGCCCGGGAGCGATAAGCCCGTCACGCTGACATACAGCACAAACGCCGCACCATCGATCAGGAACGGCTGCTCCTCTTGCAGTCGACGAAGTTCGGCTTCGCGGTCGGCGAACGATGCCAGTGCCCCGCTGTCTGAGAACTGCGTGAGTCCGAAGACGACAACGCAAGCCACAAAAACCGCGAGCAGGATTTTCCATGCCTTCCAACCCGATTGAGATGGAGGCTCGTTCGATGGAGGTTCTGGAACCGTTTCGGTGGGGCGTTGGTGGGTCATGGGAATGGAGAGTGTAAACTCTCCCGGGATCACGCGAAGGTTACTCCAGGCGGGCTCATGCAACCTCAATGGAGATTGGGTGCCGTGTTCCGTCGAAGGGGAAAGAGCAGGCCGAGTAAACGGACTCGCGACCTTTCGGTTGGGGCCGATCGGTGAACGACTGCGGCAGATCGGCGGACGACGAAATCAGCTTTCGACGTTGCCTCGACCGTCGAGAGTCTTTGCAATCACAAGTGATCGTTCTCACGCGGCGATGCTCTTGCCGGTACCGAGCCGGCGGAG
>JBCBLJ010000716.1:0-4369 GCA_038520195.1 Planctomycetota bacterium | reverse complement strand
TTATGCAAAAGGCACGCCGTCACCCGTTCAAATCGGGCTCCGACCGCTTGTAGGCACATGGTTTCAGGTTCACTGTCCTCCCCTTGCAGGGGTTCTTCTCACCATTCACTCACGCTACTGGTTTACTATCGGTCGTTGAGGAGTATTTAGCCTTACGGGATGGTCCCCGTAGATTCAATCCAGGTTTCACGTGACTGGACCTACTCAGGTGCTCCTACGGTGTGTGTTTGCTTTTGTGTACGGGACTGTCACCCTCTGTGGCGGAAAATTCCAAAACCTTCCACTAACAACACACAATCCGATATTGGAGTCCTACAACCCCGAGAGGGAAACCCTCTCGGTTTGGGCTATTCCGATTTCGCTCGCCGCTACTGACGGAATCGATTTTTCTTTCTCTTCCTCTGGTTACTTAGATGTTTCAGTTCACCAGGTTGAATGGGAATCCCGGGATCATCGCTTGTTTGTCAACTCCCCCAGGCATTTCGCAGACTTCCACGCCCTTTCACTCAACGCCAAGGCATCCCCCATGTGCCCTTGGTAGATTGGCCAACGAAATCCCGAACTCAGTCAACCCGCCAACACCACGCCGAAGCCAGTGCCAGCCGGAAGCCATCAGCAGAATGCCGTTAATAGCTAACTACCTATAACGATATCACATGGTTTGCTCGCCACCCGCTTTCGCAAGCGTCGAGCAACCTTCGCACAGAATCCTATCATATTCGTTTCTCACCAATCTTCTCTGCTGACTCGAGGCAAACCGAATTCGACCAAAGCCGAAACCAGTCTACCAACGAACCAACAAATCGCTTGGTTAACGCTTTCCAAAGAACTTGTAGCCGCCAACCAGCTCCGAAGAACCGATTGACAGATGCCAATTACCAAACAACCAAATTGTCAATCATCAGGACTCACGCTCGATTTCTCGAGCACGAGATTGCCGTATGAACGGCCGGTCAACGCGACGCAAATCGAAGCTTCCGATTCGTGGCGGCGACCGGTCGGTCACGAGCGAGGCGGGAAGATAGAGGCGGCGAATGCTGCCGTCAACCGATCTTCATCAGAAAACCAAAGAAACTTTTTACTCCGGTCTTCTCCGCACTCGGTGGGTGGGAAAGATAACGGTGTGGGCCATTCGGTCAAGTCGCAACCGCCTGTTTTTGGCAAATTGCTTTCAACCGCTCCCCGATCACCAATCACGCGTTTGGCAAAGCAAACGATGACCTGTCCTTCCCGTCCGAAGTGGAGGTAGACGGACTTGAACCGACGACCTCCTGCGTGCAAAGCAGGCGCTCTCCCAACTGAGCTATACCCCCTTCGGAAGTGCGAAGTTTGAGGGCGAAAGTGTGAAGTCTTGAACCTCACCCTTACTCTCCAAACTTCCCACAGTGGGCGTGCCAGAACTCGAATCTGGGACCTCGTCGTTATCAGCGACGCGCTCTAACCAACTGAGCTACACGCCCGGCAATCGCGACCGGGCAACCCCGGAAACCAAGCACCAGTGCGGTCCCGCACGGTAAAGTTCCGCTCGCGCGAGCGAGAAGTTTACGCAAACCACGTGGCCTGTCAAAGCCAAGTTGCCGCGCAAAACCAAATTCCCTCGCGTGAACACCCGCGTGACGAGTCCCTCTTGCGAAATCCCCGTCGAGTCCCTTTTTTCGGCACAACTGCGGAATCACTTAAATCGACATTCCGCTGACGAGCGAGGTTCGGGCAAAATATCGGTCAACGGCGGGCCAAATCATGCATGGCCACGTGAATTCGGCCTTTCGATCCCGCCGCTTCCTAGACACTTTCGAAAACCGTCCCCGGACCCAAAACATGATGGATCGCACCCTCGTCGCCTCCCTTGCCACCATCGTCGCGTTGACGTGTGGCCCGACGGCCGTGGCGGCGGCACCCACCGCCGCCGACGCGTTAGTTCTCAAACCCGTCCAAAACAGCGATGTCGACTATGAGAACGTCCCACCGTCCGAAATCGATCGATGCGTCGTCTCGGACATCACCATCGAAGGCATGACCGGATGGGAAGTCTCGGCCGCCGACGGCACGCTGCTTCGTCGATTCGCAGACACAAACGGCGACAAACGAATCGACCTTTGGTGCTACTTCAAGTTCGGCGTCGAGGTCTATCGCGACATTGACTCGGACTTCAACGGCAAAGCGGACCAATACCGATGGCTCGGCACCGCCGGGACTCGATGGGGAATCGATCGCAATGAAGACCGTCGGGTCGACGCATGGAAACAGATTTCGGCCGAAGAGGTTTCGGCGGAGATCGTCGCCGCGATTCGATCCGCCGATAGCCTCCGATTCGCGAACCTGCTCGCCACCAACTCGGAACTGAAGTCGCTTGGACTGGGTAAAAACAGACTCTCCGAATTGGAGCGACGCGCCGACCGTGCGGCTCGTGAATTCGCCGCCTTCGCGGAGAAACAAAACGTCGTCGGCGAAGATGCGAACTGGGTTCAATTTGCTGCACCCACACCCGGGCTCGTTCCCGCCGGAACTCAAGGCTCTTCCAAAGACTTGGTGGTCTACGAGAATGTCGTTGCGATGTACGATGATGGTGGGCAAAGTGGTCAATTGATGGTCGGTTCGCTCATCAAAGTCGACGATCGATGGCGCGCGATTGATCTGCCAAATGTCGGGGCACCCGGCGAAGCTGTTTCACGTTCTGCGGGCATCTTCTTTACACCAGCCGGTGGCGCGTCCGTCGGCGAAACCGGGGCCGAAAGTGCCGAACTTCAAGCTCTGGTCGCGGACCTCGAGTCCATTGACAAGCAGTTGGCGCAAGCCAAAAAAGCCGACGCCGCCAAACTCAATGCTCGCCGTGCCGACATCGTCGAAGAGCTAATCGCCGCATCGCGTCTTCCCGAAGACCGCGCAGCCTGGACGCGGCAACTGGTCGATACGGTCAGCGTTGCGGTGCAGAGCGGTGATTACCCCGGTGGAATGGCGCGACTGGAAAGCATCGCCAGAAAGTTCGCACGCACCGACAAACGGCTCGCGGCCTACACCGACTACCAATCGATCCAAACAGACTATGTCGTCCGCCAACAGGCACCCAAAGCGGACTTTGAAAAAATCCAAGAGTGGTACCACGAAGCGCTCGGCGATTTCGCCAAGCGATACCCGAAGACCAACGAATCGGCGCTCGCGATGCTTCAATTGGCACTGAGCAAAGAGTTCGAGGAGAAGGAAAAAGAAGCACTCTCGTACTACAAGACCGTCAGCGCCGAATTCCGAGGAACCGAGGCGGGTGAAAAAGCAGCCGGCGCCGTGCGGCGATTGGAGTCGGTCGGCAGCCGAATTGAACTCAAAGGCACAACCATCAACGGCAAAGCGTTCAAGCTCTCGCAGTTGCGCGGCCGACCGGTCATCATCCACTACTGGGCGACGTGGTGCGAGCCCTGCAAGTCCGACATGAAGCTGCTAGCGAGGTTGCAGTCGCGATACCGTCGCGCGGGATTGACGTTGGTCGGCGTCAACGTGGACGCCAACCGCGTTGACGCGGAATCATTCGTCGAGAAGAGTCGCTTGCCTTGGACGCAACTCTTCGAAGAGGGCGGACTCGAATCCAGCCCGCTCGCCAAAGCCTTTGGCGTGCAAACGTTGCCGACGATGATGCTGATCGACAGCAAGGGAATGGTGGTTCGACACAATGTCAGGTCCGCCGAACTGGACGAAGAGATCGACCAGATGCTGAAGAAGAAGTAGGCTCAACTCTTGCTACCCGAACGAGTTCGCATGACCAAGTTTCTGGACTTTGGAAACCAACTCGTTCTGTTAGCGGTCAGCGTTCTTGGGGCAGTCTCTATCATCCCCCTGACGACTACAAACCAGTGGGTCACGACGACCTGCTGGGTGTTCGCCGCCACATCGGTCCTCACGATCATCGTGATCGTCTTTGGAGCATCTGCCTCGGCCCTCCTCAAGGGAGCCACCAAACGCCAAGTCGAAGTTCGATTTCCGTTCAGCCTCGCCGTCCAGCTTTTCATCGTCGGCGTTTGCCTGGGCATTCTTTCGAGCTCAAGCGTCTCCCACCAACAGCTCGAATCTCTTGAGTTGACTCAGGGAGTGGTGACCGACGTTTACACGACAGGGTACGCTCGGCGACGCTCCACATACGTCGTACTGCGGACCGCCAAAGACTCGTTCACGTTTGCGAGACCGCATAAAGCGAAGAACGTCCGAATCGGAAACCAGATCTCGGTTCGCATTTTTCGCCAGCGGCCGTTGATGGTTAAATACACGGCGCGCTGGCGAAAAATGCGAACCGAGATCTGGTTTCCGATTCGGACGTTCTTCGCTTTATGCGGTCTCGCAAACGTGAACGAGTCTTTGGCGGTCCGCAGTACGACGTATGTGG
>JBCBLJ010000939.1:0-3025 GCA_038520195.1 Planctomycetota bacterium | reverse complement strand
CTGATCAGCGGTGTGATCGACAGGGTTCGACGCGACAACTCGAGCGAACCTCTGAAAGATTGGGTGCTCGATCGCTTGTTGCCACGCCTGACTCAGCGTTCCATCGAACGAGTCGGATTGAGAGCCAGCGATTCCTCGGCGTTGCGGTTGGTCGGTTGGGCGCTTGGCGGACAAGCGAAGGCTCTGCTCGCGGACTTGTTGGTGCCGACACTGAGTCCCACGACGCAACGTGTGGCGATCGAGTCGCTGGCAAGCGACGACCGGAAGTTCAACGAGTTTCTGCTACGCAAGATTCCTGAATTGACGCCAGCGGTCCAACAGACCGCTTGGGAAATGCTCGGTCGCAAACGGAGCGGACTGTTGGTCATTGCCTTTGCCGTCGACAACGGAGAACTTGATCCCGCAGACATCCCACTGGCGGTTCGGGAAACGATCAAGCTAAGTCGAGATGCACGCGTTCAATCCGCGATTCCGGTGACGCTGTTTTCACCAGCCGCAATGCCGGACTCGGTCGGCAAGTATTTCGCGGCCATTGAACGGCAGGGGGATCCAGACGTCGGCGAGCCCGTGTTTCGCAAACACTGCGCTTCGTGCCACGCGCCCGAACCGGGTGGAAACTTGGTCGGCCCTGCACTCAAGTCGGTGGTGAAAAAGAACGCCGAGCAAATCTTGGTTTCGATTTTGGATCCAAACCGCGAAGTCGACCCGAAGTACTATCGCGTTCAAGTGCTAACGACGAACGGATCGATTGTCGTCGGCGTGCTGTCCGAGGAAACGGACTCGACACTCGCGATCGTGGATGCCCAAGGAAAACGTCACAGTCTTTTGCGCAAAGAAATCGAGTCGTTGCAGAGCGTCAAACAGTCTTTGATGCCATCTGGACTTGAAAAGGAGATCTCGCCGGAGCAGATGCGAGACCTGATCTCATTCCTGAAAAGCAGTCTTTGAGCCGCCGTGATGTTTTCTAGAAAGTCTTTCGCCGTCTTGCTTCTGTTCGCATCGTTCTCGTCCACCGGCTATGCCGAGGAACTTCGCATCGGTGTCTTCAACGTCGATGCTTCCCCGCCCATCGGTAGCCCGCTTGCGTACGATCCATGCGTGGAAGTCACCGATCCACTGACGTGTCGCGGACTGGTCTTGCTCGGCTCGGGAAAACCGATCGTGATCGCTTCGATCGATTGGCTCGGCGTGGCGAACGAATCCCACACCCAGTTTTGCAAGCGGATCGCGGCTGCGGTTGGGACCGACGTGGATCGTGTGTCGGTCCACGCGATTCATCAGCACGACGCCCCGCGATGTGACTTTTCCTCCGCTGAAATCCTGCATCATCATGGTAGCACCCACGCTCACTACGACACGGCTTGGGCGCGAAGCGTTTTCGACGAGGTGAGTCTCGCGGCGAAGAAAGCGGCTTCGGAAGCGTCGCCGATCGATGGCGTCGCGGTGGGGCAGGCCGAGGTAAAAGAAGTGGCATCGAACAGGCGGATGCTCGACGAATCCGGCAAGGTGTTTGTGACTCGTTATACCGCGTGTCGCGATCCCAAAGTCCGCGCGTTGCCCGTGGGGACCATTGACCCGATCCTTCGATCGGTCACGTTTTTCAAGCGAGACGCACCCGTGGTTGTGTTGACGTATTACGCCACGCATCCGCAAAGCTACTACCGGACCGGTCAAGCGAATCCGGATTTTCCCGGGTACGCGCGGAATCAACGCGAGAGAGAAACCGGTGTTCCGCATGTGCATTTCAACGGTGCGGGCGGCAACATTGGGGCTGGGAAATGGAACGACGGCTCGAAAGAGAATCGCGCGGTACTCGCGGAGAAGGTCGCGCGGGGAATGCGAGAAGCTTTCGACAACGCGCGGCGTGAACCCATCGCGGCTTCAGACATTGCTTGGAATTCGGTGTCGGCGATGTTGCCGATGGGAAATCATTTGGTCGAGAAGGAACTGATCGCGACGCTCGAGTCGAGTGAAAGTAAGGAGACCGAAAAGCTAACGGCCGCAAAGCATCTGGCTTGGCTTCGCAGGACGCAGAACGGTCAGCAGATCCAGATTGGATGTTTGTCGATCGGCGACGCCAGAGTCCTGCATCTGCCCGGGGAATTGTTCGTGGAATACCAACTCGCCGCCGCGCGAATGCGTCCCGACCTTTTCGTCGCGATGGCGGCGTACGGTGAGTACGGTCCCGGCTACATTGGAACGGAGATCGCGTACACCCAAGGGGGTTACGAAACCAGTGGTCGCGCGTCTCGCGTCGGACCGGACTCCGAGACCGTCTTGATGGATGCGATGCGGCAACTCCTTAACGACTAGCGCCGTTGCAACGAAATAACGCGGCTTGCGAGACGCCTACGTTCGAGCTTCACCCTCCCGAATGTGTGGGGCGAGTTCCATCACGCGAAAGTGATCGCAAGGCGCGAAGGGCGACCTCGAAACAGTGTGGAGCGGCGAATCGTGGGGCCAACACGCGTGCGACCCATGGGCTAACTCGATTGCGTCTATGATGGACTTCCGCACCCACCTGCATGACGCAAGGAAACCTGCTTGCACCCTCCCACCGAGCACTCCCAATGAACCGTCTCAACCGCCGCGGTGCCATCGCGGGCACCGCATCTGCGCTCACGCTTTTGTCCTCGGGTTCATCGTACGCCGCGGCCAACGATCGGCTCAAGATCGCCTTCATCGGCGTGGGGGGACGCGGCGCAAGAAACCTGAAAACAATCCAAGCCACTGGCAAAGTGGATGTGTTCGCGATCTGTGATGTCGACAAGCGGTTTCTCGATCACACGGGCGAGCAGCACCCGAGCGCGCATCGGTTTCGTGACTTTCGAAGACTGTACGACTCTGTCGGCAAGGACATTGATGCCGTGGTCGTCAGTACGACCGAACACACGCATGCGTATGCAACGATGCCGGCGCTACGGCTCGGCAAGCACGTCTACTGTGAAAAACCGCTCGCGTACAACATCTTTGAAACCAGAGCCGTCACCGAGGCCGCAGCGGAGGCGGGCGTCGTGACACAGAT
>JBCBLJ010001062.1:0-2283 GCA_038520195.1 Planctomycetota bacterium | reverse complement strand
GCTTTCTACCGGACAACACCGAACTGGCCGCAGGTCTTCCCGCTGACGACCTTGCGAATTTTGACCAAAACCCCTTCGCTCCTGGTTCCGGTGGGGCGGGGCCTCAAAGTAACGAGGGGACATTCCCACCCAGCTCTTTTGACAATCAGTCAGGTTTTCGGCAACCAGTCAATGGAGCGGCCGCATCGATCGACGAGACTCCGCCCGCAACGCAGTTGGCTGCGATCCGCAAGATGCGAAGCGAAGTTGAAGCGGTCATCAAGAAGATGACCAAACACCGCCAGAAACTACTGGAGCTTGAGAATCGGCTTTCTGGTAAAGCGAAGTCGGAAAAATAGGTTGCAGCTTCGCGACTACAGGCGGCACATAAGGCGTTCTGTGCGAGGAATTCTCACGAACGCCGCGCCCCGATGACGCTCACGCTTTTCATGACCTGACTTGGAACTAGAGTGCCTGTATCCGCCCCCATTTTCGTCGGGGCAACTCGCTCGTTCCAATCAAGGTCGCGAACACGTGCGTTCATTCTGCTTGCTCATTCTGGGTGTGATCACTGCTTGGGCTCCCGCAATCGGTCAGAAACCCGACAGCCTCGACGAGTACTTTCAGAAAGCCAAGTGGCGGTGCATCGGCCCGTTCCGTGGCGGCCGTTCCGTTTGTGCCAGCGGAGTTCTTGGCCAACCGCAAAAGTATTTCATGGGCACGACCGGCGGCGGTCTTTGGACAACCGATGACGCAGGCCAGCACTGGCACAACGTTTCCGATGGCTACTTCAAAACCGGCTCAGTCGGAGCCGTCGCGGTTTCTGAAAGCGAGCCGAGTGTTGTCTATGTCGGCATGGGCGAACACGCGCCGCGCGGCGTGATGACTTCGCATGGCGACGGCGTCTACAAATCCACCGACGGCGGCAAGACTTGGGAACACCTCGGTCTGGAAGAAACCGAACACATCGCGCGGATCGTCATCCACCCGAAGAACCCCGATGTTGTGTACGTCGCCGCACAGGGATCGCTGCATGCGCCATCGGAATCACGCGGCATCTACCGAACGACCGATGGCGGCGAAAACTGGGAACGCGTCCACTTTGTCAATGAGTTAACGGGGTGCTCCGAGCTATCCATGGACCTCAGCAACCCACGCGTCCTTTATGCCACGATGTGGGAGCACCAACGGAAACCGTGGATCGTGATCAGTGGCGGAGAAGGCAGCGGCGTTTACAAGTCAACCGATGGCGGCGACAGCTGGGAAGCGATCCACAAAGGATTGCCGGACGAGAAAGGCAAGGGCGCGATCGCGGTTTCACGCAGCAACCCCGACAGGGTTTACTTGTTGCTTGAAAGCGACACGCTGAAAGAGAAAGGCGGTCTGTTCGTGTCGTCCAACGCTGGCGGGAGTTGGAGTCGCGTCAGCGCGGACCACCGGCTGACTCAGCGTGCCTGGTACTACACCGAGGTCTTCGTCGACCCGAACGACGAACACACCGTCTACGTCCTCAGCGCCCCGGCGTTGAAATCCATCGACGGCGGCAAGTCGTGGCGGACGCTTTCGGGAACTCACGGCGATTATCACGACCTTTGGATCAACCCAAACGACTCGACCAACATGGTGATCGCCAACGACGGCGGCGCGGCGGTCACGTTCAATCAGGGCAAGAGTTGGTCGCGACAAGACAACATGCCGACTGCGCAATTCTATCGTGTGAACGTCGACAACCACTTTCCTTATCGAATCTACGGCGGTCAACAAGACAACTCTTCGGTGCGCATCGCATCGATGGAGGTGGGTGGATACGGAATCACCACACGAAGTTGGGATGCGTCCGCGGGTGGCGAAAGCGCCTTCCTGGCGTTCGACCCCGACAACCCTCGCTACGTGATGGGCGGAAGTTATCTTGGCACCATCGAACTCCTCGACACCGAAGCCGCAGCCGGAACCAGCATCATGGCAGCGCCGATCCAGTACCTCGGCCGCGCCGCGCGGGACATGAAGTACCTTTACAACTGGAACGCCCCGATCATCTGGTCACAGCATGAACCGGGCACCTTCTATCACGCCGCGCAAGTGCTGCTTCGCACTCAGGACATGGGAACCAATTGGGAAGAGGTCTCGCCGGACCTGACCCGCAACATGGACAACCGTCAAGGCAAAGGCGGCGGGCCGCTGACGGTCGAAGCCGTCGGTGCGGAGAACTACGGCACGATCAGCTATGTCGCGGAGTCGCCTCATGAGAAAGGTGTGCTTTGGACCGGCAGCGACGACGGCATGGTCTATCTCACCAAAGATGGG
>JBCBLJ010000991.1:0-2715 GCA_038520195.1 Planctomycetota bacterium | reverse complement strand
TCATCGATCCGTTCCTCGAGTTGACAGGCATCGGACGGGCAGGAAGGAGCCCGGTTAGCCGCTGCCTGTCAACTCGAGGAACGGATCGATGAATCGGCTGATCGGACTTTGGCGCGATACGTGGTGGGTCTGGACCGGGTTTTTGGTGCTGTCGGTAGCACTGGCCGCCCTCGTTGCGCCCTTCTTTCTGCTCGTGGCCGTTTGTCTGCCGGTGCCGTTCGCCTATTTTGCCTTCAATCGATACGACGCCAGTGGCAAGGAGAAGGCGGACTTCTAGGGTTGCGCTTGCTGGCCCGCGTGTCCTGGCCAAAGAAAAAAGCACGCCAAAGGAAACGTGCTTTAAAAGAGCGGCTGATGGGATTCGAACCCACGACAATCACGTTGGCAACGTGATGCTCTGCCAACTGAGCTACAGCCGCATGCGAAGTAGAGGACTGGATTATCTGCAGAAACTCAGTTTCGGCAAGTCCTTTGCCAAACTTGAGCCATTTGTTTTGTCGACTGTCTTGCCGATTTTTGATTTTGGGCGATAAATTGTCGGTTTGGCCATGCTCGGTCACACGCGGGCCTGCTGTCCGCAGAATCTGTTTGGCCTTTTCCCACCATTCCACTGATCAGGGTGCGTCTCAGGATGTCCACGTCCATCGACTCCGAAGAGTCTACCGAACAGCCGTCGCTTCAATTCGAAGTCGAGGTCAAGTCACCGCAAGCTTGTGTTCGCGATGTTGTCGTGACGATCCCCGAGCCGGAGGTGAATCGCTACCTCAAGGAAGCCTACGACGAGCTGGTGCCGGAGGCTCAAGTTCCCGGTTTCCGCAGTGGTCGGGCGCCCCGGCGGCTTGTTGAAAAGCAGTTCAAGGATCGGGTCGTCGAGCAGGTGAAGGGAAAACTCCTGATGGATGCGCTCGGACAGGTCACCGAGAAGCAGGACTTTTCGGCGATCAGCGAGCCCGACTTTGACTACAACTCGATCCCCGAGCCGGGCGAAGGCCCCTTCGTTTTCCAGTTCACGATCGAAGTCCGCCCCGAATTCAAGACGCCGGAGTGGAAAGGTCTGAAGCTGAACAAGCCGGTCGAAAACATCGACGACGACTCGGTCACCGAAGCGCTCGATCGTGTGCTTCGCGATCGAGCGACCTTTGAAGCGACCGATGAGGCGTCTGCGATCGGCGACAAACTTGTCGTCACGATCGAATTCAAGGATGGCGACGAGGTGCTCTCAACGCTCGAAGAAGAGCAGATCGTTCTGGCTCAAACACTTTCTCTCAGCGACGCAATCTGCGAGTCGTTTGGGAATGATGTCGCCGGCAAGAAGGAAGGCGATAGCGTCACGACGTCCGTCAAGCTCGGTGACACCGATGACGAAACGGATACCGATCGCGTCGTCGTCGCCGACGTCCAGATCGTCGAAGTGCTCAAGCTTGAAGGGGTCGAGCTGACCAAGAAGGTGCTCGAAGACCTCGGGGACTTTGAATCGGAGGACGAATTACGCGAGTTCATCAAAGACTCGCTCTCTCGTCAGGCGGATTACCGAACGCAGCAAGCCGTGCGGCAAGCCGTCACCGATTTGCTCGCCGAGTCGGTTAGCTTTGAGCTGCCTGAGGACTTGGTGAAGCGTCAAACCAATCGTGAACTCCAGCGTCGCGTCCTGGAGCTTCGCCGCAACGGATTCGACGACACCCGCATCCGCACCATCGTCAACTCGCTTCAGCAAAACGCTCGAGCCTCAACCGAAGCTGCTCTCCGCGAACACTTCGTTCTGGAGCAGATCGCCGAGGAGCAAGAGATCGATGCCGAGCCGGCCGAGTTCGAGGTGGAACTGTCGCTGATCGCGCAGCAGTCCGGCCAGTCGCTGCGTCGTACGCGTGCCCGGATGGAAAAGTCTGGGCAGATGGATGCGCTCCGCAATCAGATTGTCGAACGCAAGGTGATCGAGATGATCGTCGAGAGTGCCGACGTCACCGAAACGACGGTTGCCAATGACGCGGACGATTCCGCCGACGACTCCTATCCCGTGACTCACAGTGTTCTCGGAACGAAAGACGACACGCTGATTCCCGAGGCCAAATACGAGGACAACACCGTGCCGGGGCAAAGCACGGAAACCGAAAAGGATTGATCCATCTATCCCACTGCCGAAGCAAGAAAAAACGCCGATTCGTTAATCACGAGTCGGCGTTTTTGAGTTAGGCGAAACGACGATGCCTTCGAGTTGTGACGCCCGCTGAAGCTGGCGACTACCGGCGGCGGCGGCGAGCGACAACGGCACCCGTTGCTCCAATCAAAAGCAACGCGGAGGACGGTTCCGGAATCGAAGTCACCGCCGTGAATTCCAGGTTGAGCGAAATCGTGCCCTGGCCAAGTCCACTGCCTCCGATCCCGCCCGCGACCGAACCGTCATCAATCGAAAGACCGCTCAGCGAGGTGTCGCCGTCGATCGAGGAGCCTACCGAGTTTCCGGCCGCGATGCCGTTGGACTGGAAGAATGCTTGGTTTCCAAATTCACCGATCAGCCCGATGCCCGCGTTGTTGCCGGCAACCCAGTCCGCAAGGAGGCTCTGAATCTCTTCGAGCGAAGCCCCTCCAGCTGTCAGGTCGATCGTCACCGTCTCCGCGGAATTGCTCGCGTCGAAGGTGTGGTTCTGAAACGCCCTGATCAGTTTCACCGATGGCGTGGCGTTTCAGAACCACACCTTCGACGCGAGCAATTCCGCG
>JBCBLJ010001034.1:0-2409 GCA_038520195.1 Planctomycetota bacterium | reverse complement strand
CGGCAATCGCTTCGATGTTTCGATCTTCACGCCACTCTCTCACCTGTTTGGTTCCAATCCGAACCTGCTCAATAACGAGCGGTTCATGGACGTCGAGATTCTCGCCGGCCAGACCATCAACAATGGCGAGTCACTGACGTTGCTACCGATGGGCACGGTAACGACGACGAACATGCAGTACCGCATCAACGATCTGACGATCGCGGCCGGTGGATCGCTGGAACTGGGGCCGCAGAGCCGAACGTTAGCCGAAGAAAACCTGACGCTTTCGATCAGCGGCGGAATGCACGTTAATCAGGCGGAGTTCTTCAACGTGATCGATGGAGACGATAACAATGGAACGCAGAATCTCATTGAAGTCCTCGACGGCGGCGTCCTTCAACTCTCGAACACGCGTGTTGATCGCACGCCAGTTGGGGATACCCGAGACCTCACCCAATTGGTCGTTCGTGATGGTGGCCGATTCACCATGACCGACAGCTTCTTCGGCCTGGAGCGGCTGCAGCGATTGGGGGACCAAACCACGGTCCTTCGCAACGACATTAACAGTCTGGTCACGGTCCACGGGGGAACGTTACTCGATTTTGAGCTCAATGATCTGAGCGACCTTACTCCGGCCGAAGACGGGCTGATCGCGGTCGGCGACGCGGGTGCGACGTTGGACTTCCGGCGAAATTATTGGGGAACCACGATCGCAACGGAGATCGAAGACAAGATTCTGCATCAAGTCGATGATGCGACCCGACCGTTGATTGTTTTTACACCCTATCTGCTCCAGCCAAATCCGATTCCTGATTACTCTCCGGTCGAGCTGACGATCAACACGGTACCGGCGATCGCCGGAGGCATTCTCGAGGTGACCTACAACATTCGCAACCTCAGCCTTGCGGGGGACGGAACGATTCAAACCGCGGCGGTGTTTTTCCTGGTTGCCGACGGAGCAAACCCCGAGACCAAGATTCTTGACTTTGTCGATGTCGAACCATTGGTCGCTGGCACTGAGACGGGGCAGCGTTCTTTTGCGTTGAGTTTGCCTGACGAATTGGATCCCGTTTGGTCGAACGGATTGCCCGGTAACTACTCGATTCGGATCCTCGTCGATGCGACCGATTCGCTCGCCGAATTCGATGAAACCAACAACAGCCGATTTGCGGCGTTCTCCGCGTCACCCGCCGTTGCGATCGTTGACGAGACCGGTGGCGGCACCGAAGTCGCGGAGGGTGGCGGGGGTGACACATTTTCCGTTCGACTTAGCCAGGTTCCCCAATCCGATGTCACACTCCGAGCCAAACCGGACGGGCAGATTGATCTCGGTGCGGGGCCAGGCACACCGATTGATCTCGTATTTACGGCGACGAATGCGTTGGACCCGATGGACATCTCCGTCTCTGCCGTCGATGACTTGATCGTCGAAGGGCCCGATCGAGCCCTCATCGACTTTGAGCTTTTCAGCGGCGATAGCACTTTCGATGGTGTCACGTTGCCGCCGCTACCGGTTAGTGTTCTCGACAACGATACGGTGCGTGTGTTGGAGTTCAACGTCAATGACGGTGACGCGCAACGCTCAGTCATTGAAGAGCTCTCCCTCGTGTTCAACACGGAGGTGCAAATCGAGGCGAACGCGATCGAGATTCGAAACGTGACGACAAATGAATCGATCGACGTTTCTGTCGCCGAGACACAAATCATCAACGGAACCACTGTCGCGAGCCTCCAGTTTGCGCCCAATTCAATTACCGATGGGAACTATGAATTGACGGTTCTCTCCGCCGGCGTCGGTGCCAGTGGCATTCCTTTGGATGGCGATTCGGACGGTATCGCTGGAAGTAACTACGTCGACGAGTTCTTTCGCTTCTTCGGTGACGGCGACGGCGATCGGGACGTCGATGGACAGGACTATGGAGCCTTTGGGCTCGCTTTCCTTTCTACCGTTGGAGATGCCTCGTACGAATCGCGGTTTGATTTCGACCAAGACGGTGACGTGGACGGCCGGGACTACGGCGCCTTCGCGACCAACCTTTTCGGGATACTTCCCGAATAACTGGAACTCGCGCTCAAGCGGCTGACTTTTCTGTCACGGGGCGGTCCGTTTCATCGAACGACTTCCAACCGCGGGCGGTGATCAATCTTGCACCGCGGCGGAAGGTCAAGAACGACCAAGCCCAACTCATGATGACAAAAAGCCGATTGCGGAAACCGGTCAAGAAGTAGATGTGGACGACCAGCCACGCCATCCATGCGGTGAAGCCGGTCAATCGGAACTTTCCGACTTCGGTGATCGCTCGACTCCTGCCGATGGTCGCCATTTGACCCTTGTCGTGGTAACGGAACTCCGGTCGGTCTTCTCCTTGCAGGTCCGCTCGAATGACTTTGGCAAAGTGCTGTCCCTGCTGAACGGCGACCGGCGCG
>JBCBLJ010000034.1:0-22321 GCA_038520195.1 Planctomycetota bacterium | reverse complement strand
GTATTTGTTTCACCCCCTGGTGCCACGGCCAGAACCTATCGCTTGACGCCTCGCTCGTACTCAATCGACACGCCGACCAGGTCGGCATCTGGGTCAACCCAATTCACGACCAGAACAACGTTGGGCTACTACGGGCACTTCGCCAATTGCGGCTGAAGTCGATTCGTTATGGCTGGCAATGTGGTCTGTTTGATCCGCGCGATTTGACCAGCCAGATGCACTCACCACGAGATCCTGACAACAACGGGCACCTGATCGACGGCAAAGGTCGAATGCGGGAGACGTTCGGTCCCGGCGGAGTGGCTGAATTGATGGATGCGACCGCGACGACCGGCTTTGCAGTCGTCCACACCGACGGGGTGATCTACAACGGCTCTGCCGACCAACGGATCGCCAAGATGCCGGAAGAATCAAGGATCGACGCGTACGCCGGTCGAGCGGCGATGTGGGCCTCTTGGGCGAAGGGCAACCGGTTCGAGTACTTCGAGATCGGAAATGAGAACGACATTGTCAGTCCCGAAAAAACCAACCGTGCATTCGCCAAGTGGAGCCCCGAACTTTACGCGCGTGTCGCTCGAAAGTTCCTCACCGAAATCAAACGGGCCAACCCGAATGCAAAGTGCGGAATCAACGGCGGACTACTTCCCGCCGACGAAAGCATCGCTTGGTTCAGCGGCATCTTTGATGCGGAGCCTTCGCTGGCCGACGATCTTGATTTTACAATCGCCCACAAGTACGAGATGTGGCTGGACTATAAAACGTGGCTCCGTCACCCCGACTGGGACTTGGGAAGGCTTTCCAAGGAGTATCGCGAGATTCGCGCCGAACGCTTTCCTGGATTACCGGTCCAGGTGACCGAGATCGGCCCCTGGAAACCAGGTGAGAACGACCAACATTATCGGGCGTTGTTGGCCACCGAAATGTTGGGCAACGTTCGGATGGATGCCGCTGTTCAGCACGCTCAGTTTTGGCCGACACGATGGTACAACGAAGGGATCTTCAAGGGCACAAACAGTCAGCTGTCGCCGATGGGGTTGGGGTTGGCTGCGTACACTCAGTTCGCACACCCGATCTTGTTTGCCAACGGATACTCGGGGAATGTTCGCTACTTCGCGGCCCGCGGAGACACGGCGGCGACTTTCTGGTTCGTCAACCATTCCGAAGAAGCGGGAAGCGTCGCGGTGGCAGTGAAGAACTTGGAAACGGTCCGCGCAGCGGAACGTTGGTCGTTGCAGAGTCCCAGCAACGACCCGACGGCAACGGACACCCAGTTGGTCCGTTTATCCTCGCCGACCGTCTCGCCACGAGGTGACGACCAGGTGTTTCAGGTCGACCTCGCCCCACTGTCTGTCACCATCGTTCAGGTTCAGTACGAGGCCAGAAAGATTCGGCCTAAAAAGTAGGCTCGACACGGCGTTGTTGGGCCCCATCGAGTTTTTCGCCCATGATCGTCGGCGGTTTCGAGTCCCCTACCGGTCCAAGCGCGCTCAGAGATCAGGCTGCAAGCCTCGATACAGATCGACGACCGTCTTCCAGCGACGCTCACCGTCCGCGATGTCGTCGCAGAGCCTATCATGATCGCCAAGGACTCACTGGCGTTCCAGGAGTTCACATAGCTCACCTACGACCGCGATCGCTGCTTCGCGCTGTCTTGCGATGCGTTTTGCTTTCTCCAGCTGCATCCCGCGAACCTGAGGCGGATGACCGCGACGGCCGACGCCGATGAACACCCATCCGTCTTGGCCTACCGGTGCGCCCGGGCCGAGATGTCCGGTCACGGCACCCGCGACGTCAGCATGCGGCGTCGCCGAAAGCGCCCCGGTGACCATCTGATGCGCGACCGGCGCACTGACCGCAGTGTGTTCCTGAAGCGTTTCCTCCGCGACTCCGAGCCACTTCTGTTTGGAGGCTTCTTGGTAAACGACCAACGAACCCGCCAGCCAAGACGATACACCTGGGATCGTGGTCAACGTTGCCGCGATCAAGCCTCCAGTGCAGCTCTCCGCCAACACCAAACGCTGGTCGGTCGCCGCGAGTCGTTCCACCAACGCGCTGGTGTGATCGGTCAAATCCATCGTGAAATCTTTAGACGTTGCATTGGCGGACCGCGTCGGTCAGCCCGGTGACGGGGTCACGTTTCGGAAGGAACTCGTGGCAGTAGTAACCTTCAAAGCCCGTCTCCGCGATGGCCCGCGCGATCGCCGGATAGAACAACTCCTGAGTTTCATCGAGCTCGTTTCGGCCCGGGTTTCCACCGGTGTGGTAATGACCAAAGTACTGATGGTTGTCTTGGATGGTGCGGATCACGTCGCCTTCCATGATCTGCATGTGATAGATGTCGTACAGCAGCTTGAAATTGTCGCTGCCGACCCGCTTGACCAACTCGACGCCCCAAGTGCTGTTATCGCACATGTAATCCTTGTGGTTCACCTTGCTGTTGAGCAACTCCATCTGAAGCGTGATGCCAGCCTTCTCGGCGACCGGCACGATCTTCTTCAACGCGTCGACGCAGTTCTTCATCCCGGTCTCGCGGTCGATGCCACGCGCGTTGCCGCTGAAGCAAATCACGTTTTTCCAACCCTCTTTCGCCGTCGCTTCGATCGCCTCGTTGATCTGCTCCAAACAAGTCTCGTGGAACTTGGTGTCGCAAAGCCCGTCTGGCAGTCGATGCGACTGCGTCATCGTCGCTATCAGGCCGTGCTTCTTCAGCAACGGAAACTCGTCCGGCTTCATCAGATCAATGCCGACCAGCCCAAGCGACTTGGCGACCACGCACATCTCCTCGAGTGACATCTGTTTCCGATAACACCAATAACAGACTCCCTGTTGAAGACGGCCCTTGGAGGCGTCAACTGACTCGGTCGACGCCGGCGCTTGGGCGCCAGTTGCCGTTGCAGTCGCAGTTGCGGCGGCCGCAACCGCGGAGCCGGCCAGGAGTCCGCGGCGGGTAATAAAGTCTGACATTTCAATTCCTCTTCGCTGGGATCGGCCATCGACCGCTGATTGTAGCCTGAGTCGAGAACCAAAGCGGTTCAACTCGAGCTCCGCAATCGACGAGCCAATCAACGAGAGCCCGCAGGCCCTCCAATCCGAACCCGTGGACCCGCGGAGAGTCCAATCCAACGGCTCAAGTGGCTGTACGGAGCGCCGCGGTGGATACCATGGGGCAATGCAGTCGTCACAACATCTCGCCCGGATCACCACGCTTTCTTCGGGGCGTGCTCTCACGACGGCCTGGGCCTTGGGCAGCACGTTGTTCATCGGTCTGACGCCGGTTTTGATGACGACGGCACCCGTCTTGCTACTTTCTTCACTTGCGGTCTGGGTTCCGCAGCTCTGGACCGCCGCCGCTGTCGGCGCGGCCGTCAGTGCGTCGTTACTGTTGCTGGGCTATTGGCTCATTTCGTATCCCGAGTGGCCCGCCAACCAGGGACTACGGAAACGGCTCGTCCGCGCGATCCGTCGACGCGATCCACGCGAGATCGCCGCGGAGGAACCGCTCGGTGCGCAGCGAATGGTCGAATGGGTACCACGGGATAACTGGATCGCCACTGAATTGGAAACGGCCTCGGACGTGATGCTGATCCGGGTGGACGAGTGCGGCATCGACATGGAAGGTGACAAGCAGCGCTACCGCTTTCCCGCCGCCGCGATCATCGACGTTGGTGTTGAGTCAACGCGCCCCGCCGGATGCTTCCACCAAATGCACTTCGTCGTTTTGTGGCTGCGGACCGAAACGGGGCCGATCGAATTCCCGATCGCGTATCGAGACCACGGCTTGAGTTCACTGGCGTCGAAGATTCGATACCAGGACGCGATGGAGCTCTGCCAACGGATCGCAAACATCGCGACGGGCGGTGACTTTTCCTATCAGCACTCGACGCACGAGACGCCTTCGCGGCCCGCGCACCAACCACTCAACCCGTTCGCTGCTCCACGGATGACTTAGCGTCATCGGGTTCGCCGGTCGTTTTCGAATCGGGAACGCTGGGTTTGATCGGTGGGGCTGCGCCGCCAGCTTCAAGCACGGTTTTGACGACGTCGATCAGTTGGTCCAAACGAAAGGGCTTGAAGAGCTGAGCGTTGGGGTGAAGTCCATTTTGGCGCGCGTTGACGATGGAATGCCCCGGGTCGTAGCCAAACCCCGTCATCAAGATCATCGGCACCGGATCCATGATCTTCTTCAGTCGCATCATCAACTGAAAACCGCTGTACTCCGGCAGCTTGATATCGCTGATCACGATGTCGTACTGGTTGTCGTTCTCGTCGCCGTCGCGAACCATCAGCAAAGCCTCGTCGCCGCGATGAGCGGTTTCGACAATACAGCCGTATCGTTCCAGCAATCGATGGGCGTCTTCACGTACCGTCCCGTCTTCGTCGACGACAAGAATTCGTTTGCCTCGAAGCACGGCGTGCTCGTCCGAAGCGACACCCAGCGGCACCGCTTCGATCGGAGTCATGCGCTGCCCGATCTGCTGGATCGTTTGCTTGATGTCCCGCGCGTTCTTCAAGATGCGTCGGATGCGATCGACCATGTCGGGCGAGTGCCCGATGTAGTCTTCCATCACATTGACGGCGTCGTTGAGGATCTCATCGACCGGCATCGCGACAGCGCTGTGAATGGCGTTGCAACTCTGCTGCGCTGTGTCGGCCTTCTGAGCGACGAGCAACTCCAGCGTGTTCAGCGCGTAGCTGATGTCCCGCGAAAAGATCTCTAAGAACTGCAAATCGCTGTTGTTGAATGCCGCGACCTCGGGGCTCTCCACGTTGATCGTCCCCAGAACACGATCGTTAAGGATCAGCGGGACCGTCAACGAACTGCGCGAGTTGGCGACGCCGGGGATGAAGAGCGGATCGATTTCCACGTCATAACAGACGTAGCTCGTTCCACGGGAAGCCGCGTAACCGGTGATGCCGTTGCCTTGCGGGTGAGCGTACAGCTGTCTATCCGCGGCCTCCTGGTCAATGCCAACGCTCAAGAGCGGTACCAGATGGCCGCTGGCTTGTTCCAGCAGGCGAATCTCGATCACCTCGAAGTTAAGCAAGTCGTTGAGGTAGTGACGGATGTTGTCCTTGAGCAACTCAATCCGCTCATCCACGCCCATCTGAAAGATCTCCGTCGGACGAAGATCGGCCAATTCGCGGCCCGCACGATGGATCGCCGCGAGCTTTTGCTGCTGAAGAATCTCGTCGGTGATGTCACCGACGGTCACGACCAGTTGCCGCGCGGGTCGCTCATCGCCGACCGGTGCAGCCCGCACCTGGAAGTAGCGGTTATCGTGGGTCTGGAAGGTGCCGCTACTTTCTTCGCCGGTCGAGAGTGCCGTGTGAAATGGGCAAACGTCCGAACCCATGATGTCTGGATTACCCATCATCTCGTAGATGGATTCGCCCACGGGGTCGTCCCCGTTGTTGAACGCCCAGGACTTCAATCGGCGGTTGGCCCAAAGCACCCGCAATTTGTCGTCCAGCAGTGCGGCTCCCTCCGGCAAGTCGCGGAGCATCAGCCCGCTCATGCAGAGTCCGCGAAGCTCTCCGAGTTCCGGCAGAATGTCCCGAGCGATCCAAACGCCTTCGATGGTGACTTCCGCGAGCTGGTCCAGAACCGTCGCGGACGAATCCAGGATCAACACCTCGTCCAAGGAATAGTCCTGGGGCAACGTATCGGCGGAACCGACGCAGATCAGCCGCGTCGGCTTCGATGGCCGGCCCTCTTGATCAGAGCCGGCGCGGTCGTCGGTGGTGGATCGAGTCATCAATTGCCTCTGACCACAAAAACGAATTGCCTGGTCGAGCGAGGATCTGGAGAGCGGACAAGCCAGCCGGGGACAGCCCAGCCGAGGAGGGCTAGGTGTACTGAATTCAACTTCTCCGAAGCCTTCTCAGAAGGTCAAAGCCTTGGCTGAACCGTCCGCCAACAAGATATGCACGCAATTTCTCGCGTTTATCGTCATGAAAACACGCGAACAGAAAATGATTCTCGAATCTTCCCGTCGACACGACTGAGTCGGGCGTTGAAGAGGCGAAAACCCCAATTTCTCGCTTTAAGCACCATAATTTAATAGTTTGATCAGCGTGAATGAGCGCCAAAAACGGCGCATTCTCACTCCCAAACACACTGGTAAAGCATCTTCCCTACTCGTCAAGTCAACGTGGGTTCGTTCACCACAGGCATGCCAAGTCGAGGGGGCTCAACGGGCTAGAAGGGCACTGAATTTCTGTTCTCTGGTGGCAATCTTCATAATTTGCGGCGTCTCGGTTGACGGATTGTTGACAGGCAATCGGGCGGGCCTAAATTCTAGCCAGCTGGAATTTCCCAGCTTACGCAGCCGTTAAACCTCGCGTATTTCCATCTTTGCCTCACAGGCTGTGAGACTTTTGGAGGACTCCTTGAATGACTAGACAAATGTTCCAGTGCATCGCAGCAGCATGCGCGGCCCTTCTTTGCGCCGTGACCGCTTCTGCACAATGTGGCGATTGCGGAGGCTGCGCGGGCAGCGCTCCTTGCGTCGCAAGCGGCGTTGCCGTTGCTGCTGGAGCTGGCGCGGGTGGTGCTTGCGGCCCCTCGGTCAGTTACCAGACTCAAACCGTGATGCGAAGTCAAACGGTGATGGAGACCAGAATGGTTCCCACCACGACGTATCAAACCGAAACTCGCACTCGCATGCGAAGCGTGACCCGCCGTGTGGCGAAGGTCCAGACCCGCGAGCAAACCTACGTGGTCAACGTTCCCGAGACCCGTACTCGCACCGAAAGCTACACCGTTCAGGTTCCGGTTCAATACACCGAAGAACAGGCCTACACGGTTCAAGTCCCAGTCACGACGCAAGTCGAGCAGTCTTACCAGGTTTGCGTTCCCTACACCGAGGAAGTCGCACAGACTTACACGGTTCAGGTTCCCAAGACCTCGGAAGTCGAGCAGTCTTACTCTGTTTCGGTTCCGTACACCGAAACGGAAACCTACACGGTGACCGTGCCCTACACCGAACAGGTTGAGCAGGCTTACACGGTTCAAGTCCCCGTCACCAAGAGCCGCACCGAGACTTACCAAGTCAGCGTGCCCTACACCGAGGAAGTCGAGCAGGCTTACACGGTTCAGGTTCCGGTCTCCAAGACGCGTACCGAGTCTTACCAAGTCCAGGTTCCTTACACCGAAGCCATTGAGCAATCGTACTCGGTTCAAGTTCCGGTGACCTCGACCCGCACCGAGTCGTACCAAGTTTGCGTTCCGTACACGGAAACCGTCACGCAGAACTACACCGTTAGCGTGCCGTACACCGAGACCGAAACGTACCAAGTAAGCGTTCCTTACACCGAAACGGTCGAGCAGCCTTACTCCGTCAGCGTTCCGTACACCGAGCAAGTCGCTCAGAGCTACACCGTTTGCGTTCCCTACACTGAAGAAGTCGCCCAGACCTACACGGTTCAAGTTCCGGTCACGCAAACGCAAACCGCCTACCGAAGCGTCACCAAGTGCGTTCCCGTCACCACGATGGAAACCGTCACCGAAGACCAAGGTAGCTACCAGTGCCAGGCCGTCTCGGCCGCACCGGCAATGGCTCCGGCTGCAGCGTCCGGCTGCGGCGGTTGTGGCCAAGTCTCGACGGGATGCGGATGCTCGACGCCGGCTCCGGCCTGCGGCGGATGTGCACCCGCACCGACCAGTGGATGCGACGCATGTGGCGGTGGCACCGTCGCGGCGGCTCCCAGTCCGTGCGCTCCGGCGGTCACCTACCGTCAAGTTTGGGTCCCGAACGTCGTGACCAAGCAGGTTCCCAAGACGACCTATCAACAACAGGTCACTCAGGAGCCGTACACCTACACGACGACCAGCTACACCACCGAGACCAAGACTCGGATGGTTTCGGTTGCCAAGCAACGTCAAGAGACTCGCGAGCGCATGGTCAACGTGACCAAGTATCGCACCGAGCAACGCTCTCGCAGTGTTGCCGTGCAAAAGTCGCGTGTCGAGGACCGCACTCGTGAGGTCACCAAGTACCGCAGCGAATCGCGCACCCGCGAAGTCCCCGTGACCAAGCAGCGCATGGAAACTCGCACCCGCGAAGTTCCCGTCACGACGATGCAAACCGAAACCCGCACCCGCACCGTCAACGTGCAGAAGTGCCGCATGGAAACTCGCACCCGCGAAGTTCCCTACACGGAAATGACCACCGAGACTCGTACCCGTACTGTCCCGGTCACCAAGACCAAGTTGGAAACTCGCACCCGTGAAGTTCCTTACACCGAGATGAGCACCGAGACTCGTACTCGTATGGTCAGCGTCGGCAAGACCCGTCAGGAAGATCGAACTCGTGAAGTCACCAAGTATCGCACCGAGTCGCGAACGCGAACCGTGCCGGTCACGACGATGACCACCGAGACTCGCACTCGCATGATTCCGGTCACCAAGAATCGTATGGAAACCCGCACCCGCATGGTTCCCCAAACGACGATGACGACCGAAACGCGAACGCGAACGGTCACCAAGACTCGCATGCAAGCGGAAACCCGCGAGCGTCAAGTCAACTACACCGTCAACGTGCCCCAAACCCGCACCCGCACCTACAACGTCACCGTTTGCGAAAACGTCGTTGAACAAGTGCCGGAAAACTACACCGTCAGTGTGCCGGTTACCACGATGAAGGCTGTTCAGGTTCAAGTCTGCAAGCAGGTTCCGACGACCGTTCAAGTTCCGGTTTACAGCTACGGCGCTTCGGCCCCGGCTGTCGGTGCTGGATGCTCGGACTGCGGCGGATCGATCGTCGCTCCCGCACCGGTCATGTCGGCTCCCGCGCCGATCGCCACCGGCGCAGGCTGCTCTGACTGCCAGTAAGCTGGCAGTTTCGCCGTGAGGCGATGAAGAAATGAAATGAAACGGCCCCGTGGTCTGCGGGGCCGTTTTTTTTTGCTCGAACTTTCGAGTATCGGACGAGCGTTTGCGTGTTCATGCGACGCTACCTCAAAGCGGCGCGTTCTTCGCCGCCTCAGTTAGGGCGAACAGACGGCACGACGAGCGGGGCCAACAATTCGAAGCCAAGGTTGCGGGGCGGAGCACGAATCAGCTCGGCAAACATCTTCGCGTGGCTCGTGAGCGATGACGACGATGGTTTGGTATTCTGGTGGTGTCCCACTCGTCCATCGCGGAACCCGCTGAATGAATGCTCCCCGCAAAGAACCGCTGCTGCCCCAGATACCGTTGTTGGGACTCATCGGCCTGGTCACGCTCAGCGCCTTGATCTTGGGTGTCTTTCATCAAGCCGCCACCGCGCAGCAAGTTTGGGCGGTCTTGGGTTCAATCGCGATCGCGGCAACGCTCTTGCCGATCCTTCTCTACATGGCCACTTTCGGTGTCGCGATGGTTTTCTCTGAAATCGGTGCCGCCGCTGTGTCCCCGGAAGAACCTCCACGGGTTCATGTTCCAACCGCTGAGATGCGTGATCAGACATGAATTGGCGTTCCCCTTTGTGTTCGTTGGGGCTTCTCTTGGGTTGCCTCTTCGTCGTGTCCGCGCGAGCCGAGGATGTGAAGCTCGGGGCTGGCCCTGCACGTCCGGCCGCGGCCGGCTTCACTATGTCGTTTTCAGCGCCGCGACTTGGCAATGAAGGCTTTCATCCGATCAAAATCCGGTTCAAGCCACTCGGCAAACAGTTCAATCGTCAGCGCGATTTGACGCTGCGTTTTCGCCCGCGGGATCAGTACGCCGCCGAACTGGACTTTCAATTCAAATGCGAAGTCACGCTGCCTCAGGACGCGACGAGCTTTGAGACGACCGTCCTGGTGCCTCATTTTCATCGCTGGCAGACATGCTGGGTCCGAGCCTACGAAGACGGTCGTCCGGTCTCCAAGCTACCGACGTATCTCACGATCGGAACGGAGGTAATGGATTGGGGACAACACGTGAGCTTCGGCATCGTCGTACCCAAGGACGCCAAAACGAGCGGCCTACCATGGGCGGTCTTTCCCGATGTTCGGACGCTCGTCACCGTTTTCGGTGACGGGATGATTGACGAACAACCTTCGAACGCTCGATTCAACGAGAAGCAGGCGCGGGACTACCTCGACCGGCTGAACTTTGGATTCGCGCGATTTCGCGTTCTGGAAGAGGAGGAGTTGCCTCGAGACTGGCTCGCCTATAGCCAGCTCGACGTGATGATGATGCCCTACCCGGTGTTCGAACGGACTCTCGCGAACGACCCCGGAGTGCTTGACCCACTTCGCAAATGGATTGCGACCGGGGGCGAGCTTTGGCTCTACGCGGCACCGACGGAGCCAACGGCGGCGAAAGAGGTTTTCAACGGATTACGGAAGTCGCCCAATAGCCTTCGCTACTTCAAAGCGGCCGAAACCACCCTGTCTTTGAATCAGGAGAACATTCGCAATCCGGTCGAATACGAAAGCTGGTCGCGGTCGTACAGCGAAGGCTATTCATCCTCCGGCACGACGCGTCAAACGGCCTACGACGATTTGGTCGCCGCGAAACATCCGATGACCGCGACGATGACGCGAAAACAGCTCGGTCAAAAGGTGGGCGTTTCTGAGTATGGCTGCGGACGCGTGGCGATGATCGCAATCGACGATCCCTTCCCCGGATCCTTTCAGCTTTGGAGGGCTTTAACCAATCCCGATCAGCAATGGAACGTTCGACACGGGGTGGACTTTGCCAATGGGAACGAAAGTTATTGGGGCTGGTTGATGGCCGCCGTCGGTGGTCCACCGGTGACCATGTTTATCGTTTTCAACCTGATCTTTGTGATTGTCATCGGGCCGCTGTTGTACTTCACATTGCGAAACAAGCGGCGTTTGTATTTGCTCTACTTCTTGGCACCGGTCTTGGCTTTCTTCGCGACGTCCGGGCTCTTTCTCTACGCATTCGTGTCCGATGGATTTTCCAATCGCGGGCGGATTCGAACGCTCACTTGGGTCGACGCCCGAGGCGGGTTGGACGATTGCCCGATCATGAGCCAATCTCGAGAGACCTATTACACGGTCGTCGACAGTCGACTCGGGCTTCAGTTTGACAGCGAGTCGCTGGTGTTGCCGATCCTGTATCCGGAACGTTTCAACAACTACAGCTACTACGGTTCCAACGACAATACTCCGGGCGCATTCTTGATTGAGGAGAACGCATCGGGTCGTCGCTACAGCGGTAACTTTCTCGAGACGCGAACGCAGGCGGCATACTTGACCACCCGACCTGAATTGGGGAAGTGCCCGATCGAGGTCGATTTTTCGGCGACCCCGATCACGGTGACAAATCGCTGGGATTCAAACTTCGCGACGGTCATTGTCCGAGATAAAAAGGGAAAACTCTGGATCAGCGGGCCCATCTCGGCGGAGGGGACGCAGGCGATGCAGGAGTCCAACCAAGCAACGGTGACCCGACTCGTCGTGGAGAGTGAAGTCTTGGAACCGGCCGAAGACACCTCGCCACTCCCTTTTGTGTTTCGCAATTCCACCTCCGATCAAACCGCCACCGAACGTCAATTCGAAGACTTTGTCACGAGCATGCCCAGCGGTTCCTTTCTCATCTTTACCGACGTTCCGGAGTCCAACTTCGCGATCCGAGAGTGCTCTCAAGAGCAGTGCCTTCGATTGATCGGAGGCCTTTTGCCTTGAATGATTCATCGCAAACGGGTGCCGTGACGCCTCCCGCGACCGTCTGGCGCGGGCCCATGATTGAGCTTCAAAACGTGACCAAAGTGTTCGGCCCGACGCGTGCCGTAGACGATGTCTCGTTCATGGTCCCGCGCGGCAGCGTGTTCGGCTACATCGGTCCCAACGGGGCGGGGAAAACGACAAGCATGCGCGTGCTTTCCACGCTCGAGCTTCCCACATCCGGTGACGCCTTCATCGAGGGTCTATCTTCGGTCAATGACCCCGACCGAGTACGTCGACGACTCGGCTTCATGCCCGACGCATTTGGTTCGTATCCGGATACCAATTGTGCCGAGTACCTGGACTTCTTCGCTCGATCCAATGGGTTGGTCGGTCGCGAGCGGACGCGACGTTTACGCTGGGTGATGGACTTCACCGGGCTTCGGAACATGGCGGAGAAGCCGATCACAGGCTTGAGCAAAGGGATGCGGCAACGTCTTTGCCTCGGCCGTGCACTCGTGCATGACCCGCCAGTTTTAATTCTCGACGAACCCGCCGCGGGGCTCGACCCCCGGGCGCGAATTGAGCTACGGCAGATCATTCGTGCCCTGGCCGCCGATGGAAAGACCATCCTGATCAGCAGCCACATCCTGAGCGAATTGGCCGAGATGTGTGACCGCGTCGGGATCATCGAGCGGGGCAAGTTGCTTGCGAACGATACCGTCGAAGGACTCAAGACCAAATCGCAACAGCACCGGGAACTCCTGCTCGTGCTCAGTGATCAGACAAGTCGAGCCGCAGAGTTCTTGAAGACGATGGAAGGCGTGCGGGACATCCGCGTCACCGCCGATTCAATCCGCTTCCGGCTTAACGGTGGTCCTACATTGCAGACCCAAACGCTCCGTGATCTTTGTAATCACGGCCTACCGATTTTGGAGTATCGAATGCTCGATGAGTCTCTCGAAGATTTGTTCCTCAAAGTCACTTCGGGACGGGTGCAATGACGCGGGAACTTCCTGTGAGGAGCGGGTCGGACCCGGAAGCCGATCCTGTCGGCGCCGATCCTACTGGTACGGATCCCGTGGACGCCGATCCGACAGAGGACGCCGGCTCGACGGAGACGGTGGAAGCACTTGCCGACGCCAGTCTCGGCGGTGGCGGTGAATCGCTTGCCCCCTACCATCCACTCGCGCTTGACCCCGAGGGCAAGGGATTTTGGGGCTGGGTCGATCGCACGGTCGCCCGCGCCACAACGTTGTTGAATCCAATTTTGGTGAAAGAGGCGCGTCAGTCGCTCAAGAGCAAGCAGTTTGTCGTCACGTTTTTCCTGCTGTTGACGGCATCCTGTCTCTGGACCGTCATGGCAATCGTCTTTAATTCGCCGGATGTCTACTTCGTTCCCAGTGGCGATTCCGTCATGGGTGGCTACTTCGTCATCCTCTCCGTTTCGATGTTTGCGTTTGTCCCGATCGTCGCTTTTCGATCGCTCGCGGCCGAACTCGATGAAGGCACCTATGAGATGCTCGCCATCACGCGGCTGTCTGCCTGGCGGATCGTCTCGGGCAAGATGAACAGCGCGATGCTGCAGATGTTGATCTACTTCTCAGCGATCGTGCCCTGCTTGGCGTTCACCTATTTGCTGCGCGGCATTGGGGTTTCGACGATCGCGCTCTGCATCGCGATCGCGTTTGTCGTAGCCACCGTTCTGACTTCGCTTGGCTTGGTGTTGTCCACCGTCGCCAAGGGCCGGACGCTGCAGACGTTTTTGCTCGTCGGCCTGGTTGCGTTCATTGTCATCGTGGAGTTTTGGTGTTGCGGAATCGTCTTTAGCGGCGTGATACCGGGGCGTTGGAGCGGAACCTGGTTTGGCTTCCTTTCCGGTTTTGGAATGGCGTTCTCCTTTGTCATACTGTTTCTCGCGGCGGCGTCCGCCAGCATTGCCCCGATGACCGAGAACCGATCCACACGACTCCGCGTGATCATGTTTGGTCAGCAGATATTCTGGATCGTGACGATGTCCTATACGGCCTGGTCGTTGGAGGAACTAGAGTTTCTGAACGTCGGATTGATGTTCTTGGCCGTCTACTGGTTCTTCGCTGGGATGTTGATGCTCGGCGAATCCAACGAAATCAGCCCGCGTGTTCGACGAGGACTGCCATCCACCTTTGGGACGCGAGCTCTATTTTCATGGTGGATGCCCGGGCCGGGCACTGGATTCATGTTTGTCGTGTCGACGGCCTGCGCGGGAATGATCGTGCTTGGCTTGACCGGGATGATCGCGGAGCAACTCGGCCTCGATCGTTCGGTTCAGACACCACCTTGGGTCGTTGCCTTGTCGATGATGGGACTGCTCGTCGGTTATTTGGGCGCGGTTCGCTTGCTTTCAATGCCATTTCTTGCACGGGTCGGGCCCACTTTTGTCGTTCCCTTGGTCATCGCCATCTCGATGCTTTTCGTCGGACCGATCGTGCCTTGCATCATCGACGTGATTCTTGGAGGCGAAATCGCGGGCGATTACACCGTGCTGCATGCGTTCAATTGGAGCTGGACATTCATTGAAATCTTCGACAATGGCATCCCAATGGAAATCGCCGCGGTCACCTATGCCGTGGGGATGATGGTTCTGTTGATCAACCTGATTTCGTTGTTCCGCGAGTTTCGTCGATTTCGAATTGCTGTTCCACGACGAGTCCTGGAAGACCGAGCCGCCGACGAGCCATCGGGATCGTCCGCGCCGACCGCGTAGGCATCACAACGGCGAGCTGATCGAGCCTGGGCCGCGGTTCGCAGATGCTTCGCGGTGTATGTCCCGAGGCCTATCAAAGCAACACTCTCTATTGCTTGAAGGAAACGTGCAGGTGATTGTGGTGACCCTGGTAGTATTTGACGTTGGAGTGCTTTTTGTAGATCTTTGAGTCATTGAACAGGATTTGACGCAGGTTTGTGTCATCCCGCAGGATCGAAACCAAAGCGGCGGTCCGTTCGTGGCTGTAGTTGTCATTGTCAACTTGCACCGGCGACTTCGCGCCATCGCTCCGGACTGGCCTGATGTCCGCGTCACGTCCGGTTCGATGTGACTTGTGAGGTGGAAACTTTTGTCCGCCAGAGAGTGACAAGTGACCGATCCCGATAAGGACACCCTCCTGCTCATAGAATTTTTTGGCCGCCTTGAGCAGCGACGCGACGGTCTTCTCTGTCGCCCACTGCTCTCGTTCGGTCGCGTAGGAATAACACCCCGTCGACGGTGTGAACTGTTTGAACTTCACTTTCGACGGTTGGCGTCCGCCGCCCGAACCGCCGCCGGACTTCACTCCGATCAGCGTCTTGTACGACCTTCCCCCGGGGTCAACGCGTCCGTCCGGGTGCGAGAGCTTGACGACATCTTTCTGAAAATCGTTGATCGCGACTTCCAAATCCATCGAATACTTTCCCGGGATCGGGCAGATGTGGTTCAGGTAGCCGTGAAGGCCCAAAAGCGTCTGAACGATGTAGATGTCGGACTCGTGATTGACGCCTGAATAACCAACAGACGCCGAAAGGGCGAGATCGGACTCGAGACCGTTCAGGGTCTTACCGGGGGCATCGACGCGCCCATCGGCTGTGCGAAAACGGAGCACTTCTTTTTGAAAACGTTTGATGCCCGCGATCAGCTTGTCGTCAATTTTTCCAGTTCGCGGAACGTCCAGGATCGGACTCATCCACCTACCACGAGCCGACAACAGGTGCTGTATGACTCGAACGTCAGATTCGTTGTTGCGTCCGCCTTCACCGACTGATGCCGCGATATACATCCGATTTCATTCCCAACAAGAGAGTCGATACACAACCAAAGAGCCGATTAGGATTCATAGCGTATCGAGCCCTCCGATGTTGCGGGTGATTCGCCAAAATTTTCCAGTTTGCGGTGCGGGTTCGGCGGCCATTTACGAACATCGCTACAGCAGCGATGTTTCACTCCTTCAAGTTGAATGCGCCCGACGATTGGGACCACTGACTTGGCGTCCAACGTCCTGCTAAACGACTTGAACGTTTCGGAGTCGAGCAGGTACGGCCATGAGGATCAAACGTTCGGTCGGCCGGCGGGTCGGGGCAATGTCCGGTTACACCAACGCAGAAGCTCCGGCGCAAGTCTAGAACAGCAGCGTCACCGTGCTGTTCGGTTTGGTCGTCGTCCTGATTCTGTTTGCCCAGTTCGTTGATGACCTGAAGAGCGTCGACGGGTGACAAAAGGTTGTCGCCGCTGACGTCCCACTTGGGCGCGTTAGCGTTCGGAGTCAGGACCGCTGATGCCTGACCGCGGCTGATCTGATTGATCACCAGCAAGGCATCGAGCGGCGTGACTTGTCCGTCTCCATTGACGTCGAATATGTTTCCACTGTTCTGTTGAGGCCTCAAGTCAGTCACAATCAGCGTCGCGTCTCCGCTCCTCAAGCGTCGATACGAAGTGCCGTCCAGCTGCGTGCCACCGATCTCTTGCCACTCGCCTTCGAGCCGAGCGTCCGCAGTTGGATTCAGATCCAGTCGTAGCGTGTTTGACGCGTCGGTGATCTGGACCACTGACTTTGGGTCCAACGTGATCGCAAACGATTTGGATGTTTCCGCATCGATTCGATCAATTTCGCTCAATCGTCCTGCGATCGATGGGGCCAACAGATCGAGCGTTGCACCGGTGCCGCGGAAAACCAATTTGTTCGTCGCGTCGTTGGGGAACTGATCAGCGGTGCTCGCTTTGGGCCCGTGTTGCCCATCAATCCTTTGAAAAGAGTCGCTCCCAACGGTGATCGTGTCGTCGCCCCATCTTCCGACAACGGTGTCGTTTCCGAAGGAGACGTCGATCTCATCGTTTCCCAGACCCGCGTCGATCCGGTCGTCGCCGGCGCCACCGATTACCCCGTCGGAACCCGCACCGGCGTTGATCAGGTCATCGCCCAGACCGCCGATGATTTCATCGTTCCCCCCACGTCCGAAGAGGACGTCTTCGGCACCATCGTCCTCGGTTTCGACATGGCTGACATGCCAGGGTTCAAAACCGCCGGTGTCATGGCTGTGAAGTTCATCGTCACCGTCGCCGCCATCGATCCAGTCTGCTCCAAGGCCACCGCCAATCCAGTCGTTTCCGGCGTGACCCTCAAGGAAGTCGTCTCCGGGGCCGCCTTCAAGCCAATCATGACCGTCCTGCCCGAAGACTTCGTCGACACCGCCGCCGCCGATCAAGTGATCGTTTCCGCTTTCGCCGAAGAGACGGTCATCGCCGTCAACCCCATGCACCCAATCATCTCCGTCTCCGGCCTCGATATGATCCGCGCCGGCACCACCAAGAACATTGATCACGTAGAACGTTCCGTCAAAGTCGAGAATCTCGCCGTCGTCGCCGATGAGGAAATCGTTGTCGCTGCCGCCGAGAATGGTGTCGTCGCTGTCGTCGTGTCCTTGATCGACGAATTCGTTCCCGCCGAACGCGACATCATTTCCTAAACCTCCCGTGATGAAATCGGCTTCGAAGCCGCCGTACAGGATGTCGTCGCCCGTGTGCCCGTGGATTGCATCTTCGCCGGCACCTCCATGAATAAAGTCGTCGCCGGAATCGCCCAGCAGAACGTCGTTTCCTTCGTCGCCGTGAATCGAGTCGTCACCGGCGCCACCCTCCACCACGTCGTCGCCTTCTCCGCCGCAGATGATGTCCGTCCCTTCGCCGCCATACAGTTCGTCGGGATCCAATCCGCCGTCGATGGTGTCCATCCCGTGACCACCGAAAACGACATCACGGCCGTGCCCGGCATCGATCACATCGTTGCCTGAACCACCGAGGATGTAGTCATCGCGGTCGCCGCCGCGGATGTCGTCATCGCCTTCACCGCCTTCTAAGACGTCGTTGCCCGAACCGCCGAGGATGGTATCGGAACCGCCATGACCCTGAATCAAATCGTCGCCGCCGCCACCGGTTAGCACATCCGCATGAGGCCCGCCGATCAATTCGTCGTCGCCGCTACCGCCAATGAAGTTCACGGGGAGATCGAGGTCGCCATAGACAACGAAGCTGTCATTGCCGTCGCCCCCGTCGGCGATCACTCGAGTCACACCTCGGACCGTTTCGGTGATGCCGAACGCAGTGACTTCCAACACCTTGTTGCCAACTTCGTCGATCGAAGCGGCAAACGTCGCGTACTCATCAATGATCCCATGCCCGACTTCGCGTCGATGCGCCGTGTCCCCGACGAAGAGGCGATACACGCCCTCGTCATCGACTTCGCCGAGGGTCAGGTTTTCGGCGTCAACACAACTCGTTCCAAACTCAAGCAAGCGAACGCGGGCAATGTCTTGGCTGAACGGGACGCCCAACACCTGCGCCTTGACTCGCAAGCCTGCCGAGAGCGATCCGCCGAGGTCAAAGACGCAAAGCGGTAGATTCTCGAGAATCTCTTGTACACGGACTTTGCCATCATGGTCGTTGTCACGCAAGTTGGCGCCGACGGTCGCGTAGATTCCGCCGCCAACGGAGACACTCGCAACTCCAGTCGTGACCGTCGCGAACGCCTCCAGGCTGCCACGCAACGTGACTTCGTCGACATCCGAGCCCGTGCCATCGACGTTCTCGCGGTCGCTGACGAAAAAACCATCCAGCAAATCGTCGGGTTTTTTCGACCCGATGAAATTGCGCAGCCCCAGGGTGTCGTAGCCGAACGAAAACTGTGCGTCGACACCGATTCCGCCAACGAATTCGATTGCCAGCGGACCCGTGATCGGGATGGTGATGCCCATCGAAAAATCCGCCGACAGTCGGGGCGTTTGGTATGCGAATAACGTCGCATCTTGGCCGAGCATGACACCGATCAGGCTTGCCGGATTTTGCAGGATCGGGAACTGCAAACCACCGCCTTTGACCTCCGACATCCGCTCAAGGAAACTGGCTGACTCGTTGGCGAATCTCTCCTGATCGTCGCTGCCACGGTAGTTTGCGATCTCTTCGGAAACGTTCTTGTCGTTGACCGTCGCATTCTCGATGCGGATGTCGTTTGGGTTGCTCGGCGTCGCGTCGACAAGAATGATTTCGCCAAGTGGGATCATCACTGATTCACCCGCGGCGGGTACGGGAATCGAGTTGACGAGATCGACGATTTGGACAATCGCGTCAAGCATGTCGACATCGACGTTGCCCAACAGCGACGCAAAGTCCAAGAGATTAACCGCGTCGTTCGGTGTGGTTTCGGCAGCAAACCGGTCGACCAAGAATTCCAGATCGTTGGCGACCGGTAGCGGTTCGGTCAGGACATCAACGATGGGTTGAATCGGTGCCAGTACTTCCTGAACCTTGCCGAGGATGTCACCGGCAAACTCGGTGATGAACGAACCCAAGTCCAGCTCGATGTTTTCAATCGCGAGCCGCTGGACGACGCCCGAGTGATCGCCGCCGTCAACGTCCCAGTCCAATACCAAATCAGCATGAAGCTCCGGCAGTTGCACCAGCGTCGTTCCGGCGACCAGCCCTAAGTTCACCGACGCACCGCCGCTCAGATTGACGTCGACCAAATCGGCGAGTGGCGTCGAGCCATCAAGGAGTTCACTCATTGTCAACCGTCCGTCACCTGACGGCTCTCGCAAGTCGACACTAAAGTCGCCCTGCAGACGCGAACCCTGGTCCGTCACGGTGACTTGGAACAGACCCAGCGATCCGGTCAGCGACGCATCCGGAAGCGTTACCTCCGCCGAGAGCTCGATTTCGTTGATGTCGGTCGTCTCGACAAAGAAGCCATCATCGGGATGGATGCCGACGCCGAGATCGATCGCCCAGTCCAGTGACGCCTTCACTGCCCCATCGAGATTCAATCCAAACGCCGGTAGTCCGAGGTCAAAGTCGATGTCCGCCGCGACGGCGTAGCTCGCACCGAGCGGAAGCGTTAGCTCAACCGTCCCCGCGGCAGCATCCATCGAAAGACTAATGTCCCGATGATCGATGTTGCCATCGGCATTGGAGTCGCTTAACCGCATCACATCTCCCAATGCATCGTGCAACACGAGTTTGACTTCGTCCACCAAGGCTTGCGGTGTCAGTCGGTCGCGTAGGATCGGCAACGCTTGCTCACGCACGTCGGCCAAGAATTGGGCCGCGGCCTCAAGCCTGTCGCCGACCATCGGAAGATTCCGATTGAGCACCTCTTCACGAAGCAGCGTCTCGATCTTTTGCAGCAGGGCGTCGAGGCCGTCCGCGAGAACTCGAATTCCTTGGTCGAGTGGATCAAAATCCTCGATCAACGTGTTGATGTCCGGCGCGCGGATCGTCACATCGGGATCTTGAGAATTGAACAAACCAGCAACGTTTCCGATGCCGACGATCAACGCATTCGAATCGTCGAGCGTTGAGCCACCGACGGGGTTGGATTCCGTTGGAAAGTAGAGTGGCAATGCGATCGACGCGCCGGCATCGAAAGTGAATTCGAAGTCGTCGCTGTCCAAGCCCAAGACGTCTGTGTAGCGTCCATCGGTCGTCGGCGCCAAACTCGCCGATAACAACGCTGGGGCGTCGGTTGACGCGTCACCGTCGGCATCCAGCGTCACCGTTCCATCGATAATGAATAGTCCCAGCGGGCCAACAGCGATACTGGTATCGAGATCCTTCGCACTGATGTCCACCGTTGCTTGCACGCCGGTGTCGTCACCCACAAAAAACTTGGGCGCGGCTCCATCGATTCCCGTGATAACCTCCGCGACATCGACTCCAAACGTCAGGACACTCGAAAGCGTCGCGGAGACATCCACCAAGCCCGCTCCCGAGACGTCCACGACGTCAGCGACCGAATCAAAGTCGTCGCTTTCGTCGCTCGAGGCGGCGATCAACTCCGCGACATCCATTGAAAGAGAGTGAGCGGATTCAAATTCCGCGTCGAATCGAATTTGCATCTCGAGCGTGTCGGTCTTCCACGCGAACAACACCTCAAGCGCCGCAGGGTCGAGTCCCAGGGCTTCTTCGAGCAATGCTTCCAGCCGTTCACCTAACGATTGAATCGTGCCTTCGTCGGCTTCCAACAGGTCATCGGTCGCTTGCCGGAGTCGATCCGCGACATCGAGGATTTCGTTGACGCTCGTGCCGATGCCTGGCAGCGGCTCATCCCACTTCGCTGACGCCGTCAAATCATCGAGCAAGTCGATCACGTTTCCAACCAGTTCGACCCAATCGGCCGTTGTCACCGAAGACAGCGAGTTGAGATTGCGAACAGCGTCATTGATTTCGAAATGAAAGGAACTCGCATCGGTAATGTCGCTCAATCCAAGCTGAATCTCGCCGCCGTCCATTTCCAGCCCCGGGATCCCATCGACCGACATCTGGGTGAGCGACAATTCGGCCGACCCATCGAGACTCGATTCGGTGACGAGCGCGGCGGGGTCGGTGACGACGGCTTCACTCAGACGCCGAAACGAAATCCGTCCATCCGCTTCACCGGAGTCCGCAAATGCGAGTGAGGCTGTCGTGTCGGCTTGCAACACGACAGACGCGATTTCGGCTTCGACAAATCCGAATCGAGCGAAAGCGGACGCGCCCTCGGTCGCAACCGTGACATCCGCGTCGAGTTTCAGATCCTGCACAAAGAAGTGCTCGGCCCAGCTATCGTCATCGCTCACATCATCCGGCGTTGTGTCTTCACCCAATGCCGTGAGGTCGACGCCGAAGACTCCACTCAAGACCATCTCACCCGTTGCAGCCGCCGTCCCAGTGACATCGATTTCGGAAAGGGGCGCGAAGTCATGGTCGACACCCATTGGAATCGAACCCAACGCGATACTCGCCGGGATCTCGAACTGGATGGTGAGCTCCGAAGCGGACGGCAAGTAGCTCATCACGGCGTCACGATTGGTCCAGCCCGCGAGCCGCTCGCGCAGTTCTTCAAACGTGTCGAAACTCGCGCGGCCCTCGTCGTCTCGGAGCTGATCGTCCGTGAAACCCGCGATCGCGTCAGAGACTTCCGAAAGATCAGGGAGCTTCAATCCGCGCACCCACGGCAAAAAATCATCGGTCCAGTTTGGGAGACCGCCCGACATCAGCTCCTCGAGTTTTGTCCCGATGAGCGAAAAGAAGCCAGCGAGATCCTCCGCGTCGACTCGTACCGCGTTGACCAAGTCGCCGTCGCTCGCGAGTTGAGGAAGTGTGAATTCGCCATCGAAAAGCGCGGTGTCATCCCACGCGATCGATTCCGAACCCGTGAAGTCACCGATCGAGTACACCACGGGCAGCTCCGCGGAGAGGCTGCCATCCGCGGTAACGGAAACTAAATCGCCAAGCGATCCCTCGAGGTCGTCTTTCGAAAGAGTCTGATCGCCAAAGTCAGCGAGGAGCTGTCCGTCAAACTGCATTGATCCGCCGGCGACGTTCGCCGCGACCGGGCCCACGATGAGTTCCGCCGCGATCGTTTCGGCATCGACGAAGAGATTGGTAGTGACTTGGCCGACACGAGCAAAGAACTCTTGGCTGATCAGGTCCAGCCCGAACGAGATCGTCATCTCCGTCGACGCTTCGACGTCGACCGTTGGGGCATCGCCGCTCCATGTGATCCAGCTTGCATCCCCAAATCCACCGAGCGTTAGGTTGGTCGATTGAGTCTGCTGGACCGTCGCCGTGAATTCGATGTTGGCTTCGGCCGTTGTGTTTGTTTCCGATGCGACGACATTGCTCAGCGTGGTGAGGACATCGGCGGTCTGGCTGGAGAAACCATCAAGTGCCGCGATGACTTCTTCC
>JBCBLJ010000873.1:0-3393 GCA_038520195.1 Planctomycetota bacterium | reverse complement strand
TACTTCGTCGCGCTCAACCAAGCTGCTGGATTTCGAGGCGAGTTGTACGCCATCAACTATTCCGAAACGAGTTCGGGAGGTTTCAGCCCCAGCGAAGTCTCGACGGGCACCGATGGCGTCGCCTTTGCCGTCACGGCTTCCGAAGAGGTTTTCCGTCGCGATGGAAATGCCTGGACCCAGCTGCCCGGAAACTACAAGAAGATCTCGGTTCGTAACGCCAGCGAAGTCTGGGCGATTGATTCCTTTGGTAACGCGGCCCGCTGGGACGGCTCCGTCTGGCAAGATATCGGTGGTCCAGCGTTGAATGACATCGCTGTCTCTCCCGGAGGTGATGTTTGGGCCGTGAACACCGCAAACATCGTGTTGCAGCGCGTCGGCAATGACTGGGTCACCGTCGGCGGCACGCTCACGGACATTGAAGTCGATGGGAACGGGAACGTGATCGGAGTGAACCCGGCTGGACAAATCTGGCAACGCATCGGCGGCGCCTGGTCGCAAATCAGCGGCACACTCGTCGATATCTCGATCGGTACCGACGGCAGCATTTGGGGGACCAACGCGGCGAACCAAGTCTGGCGGCGAATCGGTAACGCGTGGCAACTCGATAGCAGCGTTTCGCTGCAGACCATTTCGGTCAACAATGCGTCGGACGTTTGGGGAGTGGATACCTCAGGCCAGATCCGGCGTTGGGACGGCTCCAACTGGCTGTTCGTTTGATCCTCGCGCGGGATCCAATGAGTACCCGATCGATTCGAACCACGCAACGCGTGAGAGACTCAGCTCAAACGCTTTAGCGCGGGGAACTCCAAGGTGAACTTGGTGCCGCGGCCGACGGTGCTATCCACGGCGATTCGCCCGCCGTGCGCTTCGATGATTTTTCGCGCCGTCGGTAGCCCCAAACCGCTACCACCTTCCTTCGTCGTGTAGAAAGGCTCAAACATCCGCAGGATCGTGTTGTTCTCAATACCGCGGCCGGTGTCGATCAATTCGAGTGCGACGCTGTTCTTCGTCGTGTAGGTCCTTGCGATCAGTTGGCCGTGTGCGGCGGTGGCCTCCAGCGCGTTCTTGACCAAGTTCATCAGCGCCGCTTGCAGCGAATCGCTGTGCAAAGCGATGGCGGGCAAGTTCGCGTCGAGGAACCGTTGAATCTCAACGCCGCGATTCTTCGCGTCCGCGGCGTACGCGCGGAGCACCGTATCGATCTGATCGTTGAGGCTTCCGGAGACAAGATCAATGTCTCGAAGCGTCGCGTAATTGAGAAAGTCGCGGAGCAGGCCTTCCATCCGTTCACACTGCTCGGTGACGATTTCGACCCGTTCGATCGAGCGCCGACTCTGAGGCGTCTCCCACTCGGCCATGTCCTCGCCGAGCAGACCGATATTCATATGGATCACCGATAACTGGTTCTTCATCTCATGGGCGAGCGAACCGGCGAGTTCGGCCAGCTCTTCGTATTGCGCCCGCAAGATGTCCAGCGGGGAAGGTTTCTCAGGTGGCGACATGATGGCGGAGCGAGCGGACCGGAGACGGAAGGTTTCAGGAAGATTGTAGCGGTGGCCCGTGAAATCCGAAGCGGCGCGGCGACCGATCAATGATTGCCGCGAGCCACGGCGATGGGGCAGTGGTTTCGCTGCGAGCGTTTCGCCCCCAACTCGCGTTTGCCACCGTTGTTCGGCAAAATGCGCTGGCAGCGAAGGACTCGGTGCCAAAAGTGATCGGACCTTCGCATTTTTTGGGCCGATCCTGACGACCGGAAGTCGATGTGGGGCGCCGAACCCGATTTCGATCCACGACATCTAACGCCGTAGGACGCAACTGGTTAAGGTTTTTGCAGGCGTGAGCGTATTGGAATGCTGGGCATGATAAATCGATGATCAATTGGGAAGCATGGCTCGCGCTCGGCGCGGCGATCGGGTTGCTTTTGAGCCTCGCATTTCGGATCGGCCCCACCGATCTGCTCGCCATCGCATTTCTGAGCATCTTGGTGCTCGCCCAGGATGTAACGGGAACTGACCGGCTGCCCGATATCGGCGACGCGGTCGCGGGGTTTGGAAACACGGGTTTGTTGACGATCGGCTTTTTGTTTGCGGTCGTGGCGGGGCTGGAGTTCACCGGCGGCACCAAACTTGCGACCGGCTGGTTCCTCGACCGCGCCAGGACGTTCCGTCAGGCGCAGCTTCGAATCCTACTGCCGGTCGCTTCCGTGAGCGGATTTCTGAACAACACACCCGTCGTCGTTGCGCTGATGCCGGTCGTCGACGACTTGTGCAAACGACTCGGCGTCAGCGTCAGTCGGTTGCTGTTGCCACTGTCTTATGCGGCGATACTCGGCGGCATGTGCACGGTGATCGGCACCAGCACAAACCTCGTGGTTCGCGGTGAGTATCTCGCGAAGAACCCGACGGCCTCGATCGGCTTCTTTGACCCAGCGGTCGCTGGGCTGCCGGCGACGCTCGTGGGTTTGGTTTACCTGCTCGTGTTCTCGACGCGGCGGTTGCCCGAGCGTCGCGCCGCGGTGAGCGCGAGCGATGACCCCAAGAAATACACCGTCGAGATGCTCGTCGATCCGAGCGGACCGCTGGTGGGTAAGACGATCGAAGCGGCGGGTCTGCGAAGTCTGACGGGACTTTACATCGCAGAAATCCAGCGTGGCGATCGAGTGATCCCGGCGAAACCCAACGAACATCTGCATGGCGATGATGCACTAATTCTTGTCGGAGCACTCGACAGTGTTGTCGACCTTCGCAAGGTTCGCGGTCTGCTGCCACCGGATGACCAAGGACGCAAACTGGAGGTTCCCGCGTGGCAGCGAACGCTGGTCGAAGCAGTGGTCAGTCCGCGATGTTCGTTACTCGGCCGGACGATTCGGGAAGGGCGATTCCGAAGCACGTACAACGCCGCCGTTGTCGCCGTCGCGCGTGGCGACCGCCGACTCGAAGGCAAGATCGGCGACGTCCGACTTGAAAGCGGTGACGTGCTGTTGCTCGAAGCGTCACCCTCCTTCACCGTCCGCGCCCGCGAACTGCGTGACTTTTATTTGGTCAGCAAAGTTCACTCCGACCGTGTCCGACGCTACGACCGTGGCTGGTTGGCCATCGCGATCATGCTCGGCATGGTTTTGGTTGCGGCCTTGAATCTGCTCTCGATTTTGACCGCGGCGATGGCGGCCGCGATGGCGATGATCCTGTTTCGCTGTTGCACGACGTCGGAGGCGCGTCGATCGGTTGACTGGAGTATTCTGCTTGTCATCGGTGCCACGATCGGCATCGGCGAAGCGATGGAGACGAGCGGCGCGGCGAAGTTTCTCGCGCAGGGACTTGTGGTCAGCGGTAGCCCGATGATGACGCTGGCGTTGGTTTATCTAGTGACGATGCTGTGTACTGAGCTGATCAC
>JBCBLJ010000836.1:0-3656 GCA_038520195.1 Planctomycetota bacterium | reverse complement strand
CAAAAGTGATCGAAACGCGGGGAGGGCGACAACGATCACTTTTGCGTGATCGAAACGCGACCCTCCCATCCGGGAGGGTGAAGCTCGCAAGCGTCTCTCAAGCCGTGTTAACTCAGTCCCGCCTTCGAAGGATCGGATTGATTGGCGTCTCTACCGTCCTTCGTCCAGATCCACGTTTGTGAGTCTGGTTTCGCGGTGATCAGCGATTTCCGCGTGGGGCCGGCCGGGGTATCGTGCTGCGAAATGTGATTTCGATCATCCGAAGCCGAACAGCAATCATGCGCACCGACGTCCTTCTTCGCCTATCACGCAGCCACCTGTGGTTGTTTCTGTGCCTCAGTAGCCTGTTTCTCGTCTATCCGCACACCGAGGGGCTCGGTATCGCCAAGGTCTTCCTCGATTTGATGTTTTCAGCATCCATCGTGTTCACGCTGTTGCATCGGTTTCAAGTGCATCGTCTCGTTCGATGGCTTTACATCGTCATCGGACTTGCCGCGACCATTTCGACGTGGGTCTTCGGGCCGGCGAATCCAACGGGGATCCTGCAACCCGCGCTCTATTCGGTGTTCTTTGGTTTTAGCGCTGGAATCTACTTTCGAGAGATGGCCAAGAAAACCAGCATCGATTCCGACATGCTGTTAGGAGCAGTGTGCACCTATTTGCTCGTGGGCCTCTTCTTTGCCTCAATCTACGCCTGCATCTTTGAGTTCGATCCGGCGAGCTTTACGGCGATTGAAAACAGTGAAGAACCGATGTACGAACTCATCTACTTCAGTTTCATCACGCTCACCACGGTGGGTTTTGGCGATGTCGTTCCAAGTGGCAACAGCACGCGAATGCTCGCGGCGTATGAAGGAGTGCTCGGTCAAGTGTTCGTGGCGGTGGTCGTTGGCGTTCTGGTCGGAAACTTCGTCGCAAGCAAACAAGTCCCTCCGCTCAACACCTCTTCGCCGGATGACCGATGAATGTGTGCGACTCGTGTGGTCTCGGTCAATCAAATTGATTCGAAACAAACGCACGCAGGTTCGTTGCGGCGAGTCGCAGAGGTTGATCCGACTGATGAAGTTTCGAAAGCAGGAATGCACCCTCAGTCGTCACCACGATGAATGTCGCAACGCTCTTAGCTTTGCTGGAACTCAATCCGTCCGATTTGAGCTTCCCGAAGTAAAGGGACTCGATCCGAGCAAGCGCCTGTTTACAAGCGGATTCGACTTCGACGTTCGCCCCTCCGGTAATGGCTGCGATCGCCGAAAAGGGAATGGCCGTGAGATGCTCGCGGGCTTCGATCCAGTTCGCCAAATCGTTGAGTTGCTTGTAGACGGCGCTGGCCACCGTGCTTTTGGTTTCCAGGCAAGATTGAACGTGAGCGAACGCACAGTCAGAAAGGTGCCCGACGGCAGCCACCACGAGTTCATCTTTCCCCTCGGGAAAGAAGTGGTACAGAGAGCCCTTCTGTGCACCGCACGACTGGAGAACATCCGACAAAGAGAAGTCGGTCCGACCTCGTTCATTGAGCAGTTTGCAAGTCTGCTCGACAAAAACATCGCGGGTCAGTCGCGGCATCAGTCATCCTCGTGACGATCAATAGGTCAGCGATACGCCAAGCAGTTGACCGAGCGGTCAACTGAGGGTACTCTCTTCGTTTAATAGGACCGCAGGTCGCGATGGCTCAATATCAAGTGATCGGGACGCGCCCGCGGGTTACGGTTGTCGCCAGCGTAGCGAGTGTTTCATTTCGCCCGCAATGCGTCCGATCGAGGTCACCATCTTGCAGGTCAGCACGTGAGGAGTCTGTCATGAGCCACATTCGGTCCGTCCTTCCGGTACTTTTGCTCGCTGGTCTGGCCCCTTTTTCTCGGGGGGCGGACTATGGAGATCTCGTTCGTCATGTTCCCAACGATGCGAATTCGATTGTCCTGATCGATGTCGAGCAACTCTCGTCGACGCTTTCGGCGAATTCCCGATTCTCGGACGTTGCACGTTTTCTGCCAAAGGGAGTCGAGCGGCTTGTCGCGGCTTCAAAAATGGACTTCGCGACGATGGACGAGACCTGGCACGCTTCGGTGGTCCAGCTGACGCAATCGCCTCGGTTGCCCGAGCTTGTCTCTTCGGTGGGCGGAAGCATCGACAACATCGAGGGCAAGGAAGCGGCCGTTCTACCGGGCGACACCTATGTGGTTCGAATCGCTGACCGAAAGATCGTCGTGGGCTTCCCCGCGGTGCGACAGGACGTCGTGCGGCTCCTTCGATCGACCGAGCGTACTGGGCAAATCCATCAGTATCTCGATGAAGCGGAAGCGTTCGCGGAAAACGGTTCGGAGCTGATCATGGCATTGGATCTGGCGGGGACAACGTCTGTGGCCGAAGTCCGTGAGATTCTGGCAACCAAGGAAGAAGGCCTCGCGTTTGAACTGGATGAAGCCGCGACGATCATTGCGAGTATCCGAGGCATCTCCTTCGGAGCGAACGTGGTGGGCGACGGTCTGGTGGGTTCGGTGAAGGTGGACTTCGATCGTTCCGTGTCACCGATCGCGGAGCATGCGCGCCAGATTCTCTTGCATGCACTTGAGGACACGGGGGCCGTGATCGATGAACTCTATGACTGGAAGCTCACACTGAATGACAAGTCGTTGCGTTTGACGGGCGCGTTGACAGAGAGCGGGCTGTTGCGAGTCCTCTCGCTCGTGAAGACGCCGCCGGCCTTGCAAGGGTATGAACCGAAGCTGGATGTCGACTCGAAACCGGAAAGCTTGATCGTCGCCTCCACCCAGTCTTACTTTCAAAGCACTCAGACACTGATCCGCGATTTGAAGCGGAAAAAACGCGGCGCCAAGACAATGGGTCAACTCAGCACGTGGTTTCGCCGTTACGCGGAGAAGATCGACTACTTACCCATTCGAAACGTCGACACTGAAATGCTCGATGCCGGCAAGTACGTGTCGAGCCTTCTTCGAGGCGGTTCGGGAGGGCTCACGGGAGCCGCCGCGCAGGGCCAACTCAGGCAAACGAACGTGTCGTCTTTTGGTTACGGATGGAACGGATATCGTCGGGGGCAGAACAGCTCCAACATCCGCGTCCAGCAGCAGATCAAAGGTTACTACGCCGCAAACCTCGCCCTGCAAAAAATCGACGAGGCGATGGCCGACATACGCTATCGAATGACAGAGAAGCTCGACGCAGACTTTTAGGCGGTTCTTAGACAGTAGATCCTATCGGAGGCCACTCGATGGATAAACGACAGATCGGTTACTGGATCGTGACATTAGTGTTCTGCTTCGCCATGGCGGGCAGCGGATCAATGAACCTGCTGCGGGTGGAAGCGATGAAGGAGGGACTCAATGGACTCGGCTATCCCGATTACCTCATGACGATTCTCGGCGTGGCGAAGATCCTTGGTGTGATCGCGTTGCTGATGCCCGGGGCAACCCTTCTGAAGGAGTGGGCCTATGCTGGATTTACGTTTGACTTGTTGGGTGCTTCCGCGTCCCACGCATTTGCCGGACACACGATACCAGAGATCGTTGCGCCGCTGATCATCCTCGGACTGGCCAACGGCAACCTTCGGTGGCTCGGCCGTAGCAGATAGGAGCCGATGGCCAGTCCGAGGATGATCAGCGGCGCAACGATCTCTGGTATCGTGTGTCCGGCAAATGCGT
>JBCBLJ010000285.1:0-9199 GCA_038520195.1 Planctomycetota bacterium | reverse complement strand
CGTCGCGGCAACATCACTCGCGGCGGCCGGCATCAACGTCCCGTCGACAATGGAGGGGCCCGACATCTTGGCACGGGATTACCAACCCAAAGAGTTTGTGTTCGCCGCACGAGACCGGTGCGGCGAGGCCGCAGATCGAATTCGTTCGGTGCGTAGCGATCGCTACCTCTACATAAAAAACTTTTAACCCGAGCGGCCGCTCATGATACCAAGCTCCTATAAAGATGGAAAGATGAACGAGAAACGACTGCGTGAACTTCACGCGAACAGAAAGCTAAACGAACTCGCATCACGGCTCTTGTTCTCACCGACGCGCCCCAGTGAAGAGCTCTACCTGTATCGTCAAGATCGCTGGCAGATTGACAATCTTGCGGATGAACCCAACCACGCCGAAGCCTTGTCGCGCCACCGCAACGCGCTGCGTCAATGGATAGAACGAACGGGCGATCCAGGCCCTGAGACGCTTGAAGTTTATCGAATGGAAACCGAGGACCAGATTCAGTGGACTCGCAGTCAGCAAACCCAAGCCGTTTATCGCGCCAATGCGGCGGTCTACGAGCAATGGTTTCGCGAAGGAAAATAGGTGGCAGCCGCGCAACATCATGAGGCTAGATGCGACGAGCGACAAACGTGGAGCGACGTCGCACTTCCCCCTCAGAACGCCGTCGCCCGAAGAATGAGCCAGAGGACATAAAGAACCTGATGACCGCGATTCTTGGTCTCTCGGCTTTCTATCATGATTCTGCCGCGGCTCTCGTCGTCGATGGTGAGCTTGTCGCCGCCGCGCAAGAAGAGCGTTTCTCTCGGAAAAAGCATGACGCGTCTTTTCCCAAACAGGCGGTTGATGCCTGTTTGAGGCAAGCTGGGATCACGATCGAGGAGTTGGACCACGTCGGATTCTACGAAAAGCCGCTACTTAAGTTTGATCGCCTTCTCGAGACATACCTCTGCTTTGCACCGCTCGGTTTGCGGTCGTTCATCAAGGCGATGCCGCAGTGGGCGGGACAAAAACTTCGACTGCGACGCGAAATCCGCCGTGGCTTGGACGGAAAGTTCACCAAACGGATCGTGTTTTGCGAGCACCATGAGTCACATGCCGCCAGTGCGTTCTATCCCTCCCCGTTCGAAGAAGCCGCGATCCTGACGATGGACGGCGTGGGCGAATGGGCGACGACCAGTCTTGGGGTCGGAAAAGGGCATCGCATTCGAATCGACGACGAGATCCGGTTCCCCGACTCGCTCGGCCTGCTTTACAGCGCTTTCACCTACTACACGGGCTTTCGAGTCAATTCCGGTGAATACAAATTGATGGGTTTGGCACCTTTCGGTACGCCAAAATACGTTGACGTGATTCGCGACCGCTTGATTCGTCTGCACGAAGACGGTTCCTTCGCGTTGGACCTACGTTACTTTAACTTCTGCCATGGATTGACCATGACGTCGGGGCGTTTCCATCGGCTCTTCGGGCGGCCCCCTCGAACACCGGAGTCGCCGATCGACGAACTTGATATGGACTTGGCGGCCTCGATCCAAGCCATCACCGAAGAAGTGATGCTGCGGTCGACTCATCATCTTCACGCGAAGTCCGGGATGGAGCGTCTTTGCCTGGCCGGTGGTGTAGCATTGAATTGCGTCGCCAATGGAAGACTCGCGCGAGAGAGTCCCTTCAAACACATCTGGATTCAACCGGCGGCCGGGGACGCAGGCGGCGCCATTGGTGTCGCGATGCTGATTTGGCATCAGCTCTTGGGCAAACCACGAGCTGCTCGACAATTGGATTCTCAGAGCGGCAGCCTGCTGGGCCCTTCCTACACGAACGAAGAGGTGACGCGGCGATTGAGTTCGCTCGGCGCTGTCTTCACGACCGTTGACGACGAAAGTGAGTTGTGCCGTCAGCTCGCAGAGCTACTTGCCAAGGGCAATGTCGTTGGGCGACTTCACGGGCGCATGGAATTCGGCCCGCGTGCGCTCGGTAACCGAAGCATCCTTGCGGACCCACGCAGTCACAGCATGCAATCGAAGCTGAATCAGAAGATCAAACGACGTGAATCATTTCGTCCCTTCGCGCCCGCGATTCTTTCCGATCGGTTTCGGGACTACTTTGATGTGCCCGAATCGGTTCGCGAAAGCCCCTACATGATGTTTACATTTGATGTGACCCAATCTCGACGCCGGTCCAGCAAGGATAGTGGTGAAAGATCGCTGGAAAGCGTGTGCGATGTTCGCAGCGAAATCCCGGCGGTGACTCACCTGGATTACTCTGCCCGCGTGCAAACCGTTGACGCAGACCGTAACCCGGCGTTTCACCAGTTGCTGCAAGCCTTTGAAAGATTGACGGGATGCCCGGTCCTGATCAATACGAGTTTCAATGTTCGCGGGGAACCGATCGTGGAATCACCGGATCAGGCATACCGTTGCTTCATGGCGACGGACATGGACGCTCTGGTGATCGAGAATACGATCCTACGTAAAGACGACCAACCTGAATCGAACCGGATCCATCCGGCCGAACATCAGGCTGGTTTTCAATGGGACTGAGAATCGATGCCTAGCCTCGCGAACGATGACGAAACACCGCCCGCCGGTTTTGGATTCGCGCTTGCGCTCGCGATGCTTTGCGCCGCGGCTATTGCCAGGTGGCGTTTGGGGCTGGAAATCGCAAGCGGCGTTTTGGTTGCGGCGTCGCTCACAACGCTGCTCACTTACACGTTGTTTGCCGGCGCTCGCCAACCGATCTTTCGAATCTTCGGCTATCTCACCACGCCGATCCGTTGGACGGTGTCCGCACTCGTGCTGACCATTGTCTACTATGCGCTGATCACACCGATCGGACTTTGCTTAAAATGGTGCGGTCGCGGATTTGTCCGCCAGCGTCAAAACGAAACCAAATCCAATTGGCACGCGCGACGTGAGACGCCGAAGCACGATCGCTACTTTGACACCTACTGAGGTGAAACGTTGGAGAATCGCCCCAGCGACAATTTTGAAGAGGCCGCCGAAGGATCTGATCCGAGTCTCCTGCGCGAGTTCATCGACTTCCTGCGCTTCTATAAGAAATGGTGGCTCGCGCCGATCTTGCTTGTAACAGCGTTACTGATCGTGCTCGCGCTGCTCGCCTCTAGTCCCGCAGCACCGTTTATCTACAGCGTCTTTTGAGGTTGTCGCTGCAAGTCGTCTCACTTCGAAGCTTTGATCTCGGCCGCCTCTGCCTCAAGTTTTGCGATTTGGTCCTCAAGCTCTTTCAGCTCATCAAGATCATCCGCTTGTTGCCGAGAGCCGGCCAGTTGTTGTCGCAGGCTTGTCAGCTTCTTATTGATCACTTCAAGACGTTTCTTCTGTTTCTTATCCACGGTTTGCTTCGCTTGCGGGCAGACGGACATCGAAACATCAATAGAACGAGTCGGGGATGTTCCGCAAACCGGTGAGACCGGAGAACGACTGCTTCACAGGCTGGCAATAAACGCAAAAAGGCCGCGCGAGTGTTCTCGCGCGGCCTTCGTCGATTCAACAGAGACAGTCAAACCGTCCTGTCGGCTACCGCTAGAAGCCAAAGCCAATGGTCACACCGCTGCGTCGATACGGGCCGTAGCCAAAGCTGCTGTACCCAAAACCCACACCGGGTGCGCGATAAGCACTGGGGTACCGAACTCCCGGATACCCGTATCGATAAGACGGATATCGCGACACGCCGTAAGTCGGGCGATACGCACCATAGGAGTAGCGTTGGACTGCGACCGGCGGACGGTACGAATAACCGTAGACCGGAGCGTAGCCGCGTCGAGACCGGTAGCAGTCGTCCGCTTGAGCTGAGGATTGCGTCAGGGCAAGCGAACCAAAGCAAATGGCCAGGCCGAAAATCAATTTCTGGATCATCTGATCTTCCTTAACGTGGGAGGCGCCTGCGGGACGCGTTACCCGGCAAACCATTTCGCCGAGCACTCCCGCAACACTTGTGCATTGATGCACCAATTGGGCCAATCACTAAATCACTCGTTCATTGGGCCGCAAACTCTTGATTGAAAAGAACTTGCGCCGAATTATCGTTGCTTTAACGACTGCAAGGATCGACATCAGAATGATGTCACGCGCGCAGTCGAAATGGTGTCACCGCGCCAGAGACTCATCACCATTGCTTTGCTTCACCCTCGGCGATGACATTTGCATACTCCTCTTTGGAGATGCCATAAGCCAGGGTTAAACGCTCGATCTCACGTTCAATGATCCCGCCAATGGTGCCGCCAAGCGCCTTACCGATGGCACCACCCTTGGGGACTTTGCTGGCTCTGCCGAATGATCTCTCCAGCATTTCAACGTGTTCACGGTAAATCCGTTTGCGTGTCGACTCGGCGAGTTTTTCAACCACGACGTACTTACCGTCTTCGGTGGTCGGCACATAAGGAGCGGCATCTTCTGCGATCTTTTCACGACGGGCTTCCTTTTTCTGTTCCGCGGTCATTTCGCGGGCCGCTCTTTCAGCGGACCCGTCACCGACGAATTGGAAAGCGGCGATGATGGCGACCGCGAAAAAGAACACCGCGCCCGCGCCACCGATGATGGTCCACATCATCATCTTGGAGGCATCGTCTTGGTCGTCGTCGGTTGACTCCGGCGCGGTAGCCGATTGAGCCGGCGCAGCTGGCTGAGGCACGGCTGTCGGAAAAACATGGCCACAAGACTGACACTGCACGCTGGTCATCGTCGCCATCACGTTCATTGACGCTTGGCATTTTGGACAGGTTACCTGTTTGATTGCCATTGGTTTTCGGTCTCGTGAGTGGCGTGGTGACGCTCGTTGAGGACGTCAGGTTTCTTGGTCTTCGTCGCGCTTCCCGGTCGACTCTCGAAAGAGTTCAGCAATGACATCCTCCAGTGGCGGGTCTTCCACCACGACGTCCTCGATCGGATGATCGGCCAGGCATCTCGAAAGCGCGCCAGCGACTTCGGAACGATCAACCCGCAGTCGCACTTTGGGCCAAGTTTCCGAGAGCACTTCGCCGACGTTCGACAAATTCGGTTGATGACCTTCGGCGAATTGAAACGTCACAATCTTGTAGCCCGAGAACTTGTCGATGATACCTGACAGCGAGCCATCATATTCGATCCGCCCCCCGGCTATCACGACGACACGCTTGCACAGCGCGGCGACATCTTTCATGTAATGGCTGGTCAAAAGAATCGTGATCTTTCGCTTCTCTTGGTAGAACCTCAAGAACTGCTGGATGTTGTGCTGCGCGATCACGTCCAAACCGATCGTCGGCTCGTCGAGAAACAAGACGTCAGGCGAGTGCAAGAGCGCGGCGATCAACTCCATCTTCATCCGCTCGCCGAGTGAGAGTTCTCGGACCGGTTGGCTAAGCAAAGACTGGACATCGAGCAAGTCCGTCAATTCGTTCAACGTCGCGTCGAACTGCTCCGCTGGAACGCCGTAGATCTGTTGTTGCAGGCGATACGATTCTTGGGCGGGCAAGTCCCACCAGAGTTGGTTTTTCTGCCCCATCACCAATGCAAAGCGGCGGCGGTAGGCATTCTTGCGCTGCCACGGAACATACCCCATCACGCTCGCGCTGCCGCTGGACGGATCAATGACGCCAGACAGCAACTTGAGGGTTGTCGTTTTCCCCGCCCCGTTTGGACCGAGGAAGGCGACGAATTCACCGGCTTCGACCTGCAAGTCGATCCCGCGCACGGCATGCACTTCCTTGTACTCTCGATGGAAGAGCCCTCGCAGGCTTTCGCGCAGGCCTTCGCCTTTACGATACACGCGATAGGATTTTGCAAGCTGTTGAACTTCGATGATGGGCATGGGCGTTGGCGTTGGAGAACGACGCGTGGGCGCGTATTGTAGAACTGTGAACTGAAATCGAAGAGCCCCGATTCGCAAAGTCCGCCTCAAAGGAGCCGATTGTTGACCGCACGATTACCGTTCCGCATTGGGTTGGGCTACGACTCGCATCGTCTCGGCCCCGAAGGACCGCTCCGCATCGGCGGGATCGACATCGCCAGCGAGTTCCACGCCATCGGCCACAGTGACGCAGATGTCTTATTGCACGCGATTACCGACGCACTTTTGGGAGCCATCTGTGCGGAAGACATTGGCCGGCTTTTCCCGGACGATGCCGCCGAAAACAAGGGACGCGACAGCCGCGACTTTTTGCTCGCCGCGGCCATGCGAGTGAAAGAAACGCAGATGCGGATCGGAAACCTCGATTGTGTAATCTTGGCGCAACGCCCCAAGATGGCACCACACATCGACGTGATGCGGATACGGATCGCCGAGCTACTCGGCATCCAAATGAACCAAGTGAGCGTGAAAGCGAAGACCGGCGAGGGTGTGGGCGAGATCGGTACAAGCCAGGCCATCGCCGCGCGAGTCGCGGCGCTTTTGATTGCCGCAGACTAATCCACACTGGCCGATCGTGATCGGCACCTTCTGAGGCCTTGTCGGCACGATGGTGGTACGCTCTGGCTCAGATCAAGTGAAAACGATGCGAAACTGGGGCATCAGACTCGACTCTGATTCCTCCCCATCGATCCCATGAAGCACCGAGCACCGCTAGGGCAACACTCGGCGCAGCAATTCAATGGGATCGTCGAGCCCACTCGAAGCGGGATCGCTTAGCGGAAGACAGACCGAACCGTCGCCACGAATCGTTGTTCCCCGATGGTGCACGCCGACGGCGGCTGCAGGGAGATAGGCCTCAGCGGCGTCACTCCCGGGATCGAGACCGCCGATCTGAAGCTTGACCGCAGGTTGGACGGAATCCTGTGAACTCGCATATGCACTACCGAGCCGGATTTCAGTGGTCCATCGATTCGACATTCCTGGCACCAAACTCTCGTCCACCGACTCGTTGCCACGCCACCGAAAGACGGTTTTGAGGTTCTGATGCGGGTCGAACCGAACCAATATCGCGCGGCGACAGTGCCCTTGCTCATCGATTGCTTGACCGTTGCGTTGGCGAACGAATCGATGCAGCGATTCGGCGCAAGCAACCTCGGCCCCCGTTTCGAAGGCGGATTCACCGATCAGGATCGCGAGGTAACGGCTGGTCCAAATCTCGGGCGGGATCGACTCAACCGATTCGCCATTTCGGAGCGCCCCGATCTCGGTCGCTGAGATGGCGTCGACCCGATGAGTCTGCGCTCGACTCGAAGAGAGACGATCTAGCAATCTCGGCGTCGAATCGAAACTTCCGACCGCCAACACGACATCTGCGTGTTTGGTGATGTCCGAAATCGTTGCCGAGTCGATCCCATCTCGCTCGATGGTTTGGGAGTGCGTCCCGTCAGCCGCGCGAAGCTTGAATACGATTCTGGATTTCAGTTCGTACAAGCGTTTGGCTTGTTCGATCGAAACCAAGCCGAACTCAACGACGGGTCGGCGGCTGAACCCGAGTCGTTCGGACAGCGTCTTGAGCTCGGCGGAGTTGATGCTCTCGCCACCGAACCGGCCCTGCGCCGGTTGATTCACCGCCTGAAATGCTTCGCTGGCCAATTCGCATTCACTCACGAACGAACCATCATCGCGAGCGATGATGTCATCACAGTGAAGTGGACAAAAGGGGCAGACGATGGTCTCGGGCATTCAGTGGGGATCGAGTGAAGGACGACTCACGATTTGGGCGTTTTGCGAAGTTCCAGCCACTCGCTGTGGAAAGTGCCTTCGCGATCCAGTCGTTTGTAGGTGTGAGCGCCAAAGTAATCGCGTTGAGCTTGCAACAAGTTGGCCGGCAATCGTTCGAGGCGATAACCGTCGTAGTAGCTCAGCGCGGCGCTGAACGCGGGGACCGGGATGCCGAGTACCGTCGCGGTCGCAACCACGGCACGCCAAGCTTCCTGGGCCTTCTGAATGGCATCGTCGAAGAACGAGTTGAGCAACAAGTTTTCGAGATCGGGTTCGGCATCGAAGGCTTCCTTGATCCGGTCCAGGAACACGGCTCGGATGATGCAACCGCCGCGCCACAGCAACGCGGACTGGCCGTAGTCGAGATTCCAGTCGTGCTCGGCCGAAGCGGCTTGCAGTTGGACGAATCCTTGGGCGTAGCTGACGATCTTAGACGCATAGAGCGCCTGCCGGACGGCCTCGATGAATGCAGCCTTGTCGCCGATCATCTTTTCAACGACCGCTCGCATTTCCGGATTCTGCGCCGCCGAAGGCCCTTCGAGCTTTTGACTTGCTCGGACACGTGCCTCCTTTTGTGCCGACAACCCGCGAGCAAACACGGCGGTGGTCACAAGTGTGCTGGGGACACCGAGATCGAGCGCGAGTTGGCTCATCCATTTGCCGGTCCCCTTTGCGCCGGCGATGTCGAGGATTTGATCGACAAGGTATCCGTCCCCACCTTGGTCGTCCTTCGCGCTGAAAATGTCACGCGAGATTTCAATCAGGTAACTCGCCAAGTCACCGTCATTCCAAGTGTCGAACACGTCGTAAAGTTCGTCGTTTGTGAGCCCGCCCAACTCATGCAGTAGCTGGTACGCCTCGCAGATCAACTGCATGTCGCCGTACTCGATCCCATTGTGGACCATCTTGACGTAGTGTCCCGCGCCTCGAGGCCCGACCCATTCGCAGCAGGGGATGTCGTCGCTGGGGCCGACTTTGGCGGCGATTGCCTGAAACATGTCTTTGACTTCCGGCCACGCCCCGGCGGACCCGCCAGGCATCAAGCTCGGCCCTTTGAGTGCCCCTTCTTCGCCACCGGAAACGCCGCATCCGACAAACAGCAGGCCAGCGTCTTCGACCGTCTTCGTGCGTCGCTCGGTGTCGATGTAGTGCGTGTTGCCGCCATCGATGATGATGTCGCCGGGCTCGCAAAGAGGGATCAGCGCGTCGATGATCGCGTCAACGGCAGGGCCCGCCTTGACCAACATCATGAGCTTCCGCGGCCGCTTGACGGCCTTGACGAAATCCTCGATCGAGTGGGTTCCGACGAAATTTTTTCCTGCGGCTCGCCCGGCGATCAGTTCATCCACCTTACTGGTGGTCCGGTTGTAGACCGCAACCTTGTATCCCCGGCTCTCCACGTTGAGTGCCAGATTCTCGCCCATGACGGCCAAGCCAATCAAACCAAAATCGCAGTCGCTCATCAAATCTCTTTCTTCTGTGGTGGGGATTGGCACGCGTCGGCTGCCGATTTTAGGGCGTGCCAAAAAAACCGAAAGGGCGTTAAAACAGCTAAGTGAGTGGTAGCATTTCCCG
>JBCBLJ010000132.1:0-13793 GCA_038520195.1 Planctomycetota bacterium | reverse complement strand
GGCTCGGCACTCGCGCCGCTGAGCCGATGATGATCAAGCCTCCGCTCGAATTGCCCGTCGTTGGCTTCTTGATCACGGATTCCTCTCGGATACGTGGCACGATGTTAGCCACCCAACCGAGTTCCTGCGCGCGATCCGCGAACTCTTCCCAGTCCCCGGTCGAGCTGTTTTCGTACATTTCTTTCACCCACGCCTCGGGGGTTGTTCCCAGTTTTTCGCAAACAGGCTCCATCAGACGTCGTGCCCACTCTTGGTTGACCTCCAATTGTTCCGCTTGCTGGGTCATGTTCCCCGAGACAAACGAAGACATTTGGTGGTGTAGGAGAATCGCATTCGGGTAAGCATACGAATCGTCCGCAAGTGTTGTGATGATGGCAGCCATGCTCGCAGCGTAGGATTTCACGACGACGTGAATCGGGGCATCACTGGCCTCCATTGCCTTCAAGATTCGATACCCAGCCATCACCGATCCACCCGGAGAGGAGTCGATCACGAGAAAAATCGGGGCATCGGATTGATTATTGAAAAAGTGAATCCGCTCGGACACATACGTCGCCGTCGAGCTCGTGATCACTCCGTTGAGTGGGATTCGTCGGTCCGTGATGCAGAGTTCGCCGCCTTGAAACGGGCGCGACTTGTAGTCGATCTCAGAAAGGACGCGCGACTTCGCTTTCTCGCGGTTCTCGGCGAGAGAGATGCCCTTGGTGATCTCGGTCAAGGCGGCGGCCCTTTCCAGGTTACCGATGTCGCTCTCCTGTTTTAGCTTCGTGAACTTTTGCTTGAGCAGTGCGTTTTCGGCGACGAGAATATCTGTTTCAAGGCCATAGGTCGCGGTCGCCTTCTTTCGCCTCGCCGACTCGAGGCTGGCTTCTGCGGAGAGGCGCTCCAATTCTAATTTCATCGCCAGCAGTTCGGAGTCTTGTCGAGCCTTATCCAACGCTGCCTTTGACTTGAGCTCCTTCATCTCCGCTTCCATCTCGGCAATGCGTTTGGTGCGGGGATCGACTGGGGGGTTCTCGGCCGGTTTTTCATCGCTGGTTGGCTCCGCCTTTTCTTCCTCCTCTTTCTCGGACTTAGGAGCCTCACTTGGTTTTGAATTCGCGTCTTCATCAGACTCATCGTCCTCCGAAGTGTCGTCTTTTTCGTCCTCCTCTACTTTCTCTTTTTTGCTTTCTTCGAGGGCCGGCGCGCTCTGTGCCCAGGATATCGGAGCGTTGAAACTCCCGACGCAGAGTGCAATGACGAGGAGCTTTACGGTCAAGGATTGCCAGCGTGTCAAGGTTCTAACTCCGGTGCGAATAATGGCTTCGTGCCAGGGCGATGAACGTCTGTGAAAGAGCTCGCATGTGCAGAGTTTTTGCACATGCAACGAATGTGCATTATGGTCTCGCGTGCGAGCACTGCAACTCGTGCGCAAAAGAAAATACCGGCACGGCCTGACCGGGCGCGCTTTAGCTATGGGGTGAGGGCAACCGATGTCACGCTCCCCGTATCTCGATCACTTTTGTGTTGATTGAAACGCGACTCTCACATCCCCGAGAGTGGAACTCGCATGCAAGCGTCTCTTACGCCGCGTTCTTCCGTTCCCGTGGCACTAGTGAATCTCGCCAAGGGCTCTCACTAGCGACTCGAAGACTTGGTCCAATGATTGTTCGCCATCGACCTTCCGCAACAGTCCCTTTTCGCGGTAGTAATCCAGTACTGGCGCGGTGACGTCAAAGAACACTCTCAACCGGTGATGGATCGTTTGTTCCGTGTCATCGGCTCGGTTCTCTTTCTGAGCGCGATCCAGCAGGCGCCGAATCAAGACTTCGCGGTCGACGTCCAGCTCCAACACCGCGTCGAGATGCTGCTCTTTCGCGCTCAAGTATTCGTCGAGCATTTGAGCCTGCGCGACGGTTCGCGGAAAACCATCAAGAAGGTATCCAGCCGCGCAGTCGTCTTCTTGCAAACGGTCCGTCAAGATTCGCATCACCAGTTCGTCGGGCGCGAGGTTGCCGTCGTCGATGAATCCGGAAACGATCGGGCCGAGTTCGGGATTCGACTTCGTTGCGCGGAGCATCTCGCCCGTCGAGAGATGCGGGACATCGAGCTGCGCCGACAAACGCCGGCACTGTGTTCCTTTGCCCGCACCCGGTGGTCCGATCAAGACGATTCTCATCGGACTCGCGAAGGGTAACTTGCTACGAGATGGTTTGAATCACGACACAGACCGATCCGATCGGCAAGACGCGCTTCGGTATTCGATTCAGTCCACTGAACTCAAACGACCGGCGAAGTACCTCCGCCCGCTCCTTCAAGCAGACCACGGTAATTTCGCATCACGAGGTGGGCATCGATCTTCTGTACCAGGTCGAATGCGACACTGACTGCGATGAGCAGACCCGTGCCACCGTAGAAGCCTGCGATCGAGTATGGCACCCCGAGTGACCCATAGACCATCGTTGGGACGATCGCGACGATCGATAGGAAGGCCGCACCGACATAGGTGATTCGCACCATGACCTTCTCAAGGTAGTCGGTTGTTCGTTTACCGGGCCGATAACCGGGGATAAACGTCCCACTGTCGCGAAGGTTATCCGAGATTTCTTTCGGGTTGAACGTAATCGCGGTCCAGAAGTAACAGAAGAAGAAGATCAGGGCGACGTACAATAGATTGAAGATGTAGGACGCTTGATCTTGCATGATGGAGCTGAGGTAGCTGAGCGTGTTGTAGATGGTTCCGCCGCCCTCAAAACCCGATGCGGCAAGTCCTAAACCAACGCCCGGAATCATCAATAAGCTGCTGGCGAAGATGATTGGCATCACGCCTGCCTGATTAATTCGCAAGGGCAAGTGCTGACGGGTGCCTCCGTAGACCTTTCGTCCACGGGTGAATTTTGCGGACTGAGTCGGAATCTTCCGTTGTCCGAGCGTGATGAAGACCACGCCGACGACCACGCCAACAAAGAGGACGAACAATAGAACCAAGGTCTCTATCCCGACCTGCCCACGCGTCAAACCGGTGAGCTGAGTTTCCATTGTGAGGATCAATTCGTAGAGCGCTTTGGGCATCTGGGCGAGGATACCTGCCATGATCAGCAGGCTGATCCCGTTGCCGATGCCGTGCTCGTCGATTTGCTCACCGAGCCACATCAGAAACACGCTACCACAGGTCATCACCGAAACGGCGACGACCTGCCAACCAAAGGCGAGCCCGGTGCTGGAGGAATTCAAGAAGTCCGGGTTGATGTTCCCGCCATTGGGACCATCGGCGGTCAACATGATCGAGAGGTAAATCCAACTCTGGACCAAGCAGATGATGACGGTGAGGTACCGCGTGTATTCGTTGATCTTCTTCTGTCCGGCCTGACCTTCCTTCTTCAGTTCTTCCAGCGCCGGTACCGTTGTCCCGAGCAGCTGCAGAATGATCGAAGCCGAGATATAGGGCATAATGCCGAGCCCAAAGATCGTCAACTGCCGCAAGTCACTTGCCGCGAAGAGACTGACTTTCTCCAAGAAGTCCGCCGCACCGCCGCCCGTCGAATCGGCATTGTTGGCAACCATCGGGAGCGGGATGTGAAAACCGATCCGGTAGATTGCCAACAGGCTCAAGGTGAAAAAGACCTTCCACCTCAATTCTGGGATCGTGAGCATGATCCGCAGTTTTTCAAACATTCGCTCGACCTGAAGTTCTTTGATTCATGGGGCCCAGACGCGACCCGAGGGTGCGAATTTAGTGTTTTTCGGTCGACGTGGCGAGGTCAACGCGATCTGCGACCTAGGTGGATTGGGCGACGTACGCCATCAACCGAATTATGCCTTCGCGGCCTTCAGAGCCGCAACGCGCTCATCGGGCGTGCGTTTTGCCACCAGTTTGTTGACCGTCCCGCCAGCGGCGGTGATCTTTTCTTCCGCCGATTTGCTGAAGCGGTGAGCCGACACGGTCAGCTTCTTGGTTAACTCACCATCGCCAAGGATTTTGACCTCGTCAAAGGTGCCTTTGGCAACGTCTTTTGCGGCCATCGCTTCCAGGGTGACCTCATCACCGTCCTCGAAACGCTCATTGAGCTTTCCGACGTTGACGGCAAAGACCGTGACCGCCCAGCGATTATTGAAACCTCGCTTTGGCACTCGGCGGAACATCGGCATCGCACCGCCCTGGAAGTTGGGCTTGCGACTGTAGCCGCTACGGCTTTTGTGTCCTTTGTGTCCACGACCCGACGTCTTGCCGGTACCGCTGCCGGGACCGCGACCGATGCGTTTTCGTTTGCGGTTTTTCTGAATACCGCGATGGACGTCGTTGAGGTTCATGATGACACCGGCGAATTCGATGGTTCGTAAATGCCTGGGCCGTGATTCGGGGCCGAGGATGCAATCTTGTTAGGTGGAGTCGAAATTCCGCTCTCAGGCGGAAAGCTCTTCGACGGTGAGACCACGAAGTGCCGCGGTTTCTTCCATGGTGCGGAGCTGCGCGAGGGCGGCGACGGTCGCTTTCACCAGCGTGACCGGATTGTTGGTGCCGTAGGACTTCGTCAGGATGTCGTGGATGCCACAAGCTTCACAAACCGCTCGCACGGCCTGGCCGGCGATAATACCCGTACCGGCACCGGCCGGAATCAAGGTCACACTCGCGGCCCCGAATTTGCCCCACACCTGATGCGGAATGCTACCGTCGACGAGCGGCACATTGATCATGTCTCGCGTCGCTTGTTTGGTCGCCTTCTGCACGCTCGGCGGTACTTCGTTGGCTTTTCCATACCCCCAGCCGACCTTGCCTTTTCCATCACCGACGACCACCATCGCGGCAAAACTGAAGCGACGACCACCTTTGACAACGGCCGCACAGCGTTTGATCTTCACGACGCGATCCAGCAAGCCGTCATCTTTCTGCTCGTCGGATTGTTTGGGACCGCGTCGTCGTTGGTTACCAGCGTTACTCATGTTTCCAGCCACGGGGGCGAAAGGATTGATGTGCGATTAAAGAGTCAGACCGGCTTCGCGAGCGGCATCCGCGAAGGCTTTGACTCGGCCATGGTACTTGTTGTGTCCCCGGTCCAGCTTGGCTTCCTTGATGCCCGCGGCGGTCGCTTTCTCGGCGACCAATTTGCCGATCGCCGCGGCGGCGTCACAGTTGCCGCCCGAACTGATCGATTCGCGTGAGACCTTATCTTTGGTGCTGGCGCTCACAAGAGTCTTGCCCGAGAGGTCATCGACCAGCTGGCAAGAGAAATGCTTGAGCGTGCGCTGCACGGACAGACGCGGTCGGGTCGCCGTCCCACGAAGCACGTTGCGGACGTGATTGCGGCGACGGGTGCGTTGCTTTTGGAGTTTCTTATTCTTATCCATGGCTGCTGCGTTGACGCGACGGGCTATTTGGTGGCTGCCTTACCAGGCTTGATTTTGACGTGCTCGCCTTGGTAGCGAATACCCTTACCCTTGTAGGGTTCAGGCTTGCGGAGCGAGCGGACTTCGGCGGCGAATTGGGTGACTCGCTGCTTGTCGCAACCCTGGACAACGACGTGGGTTTGATCGGGACAAGTGACCGTCAAATCCTTCGGAATTTTTTGTTGCAACTCGTTGGCGTAGCCGACGCGCAATTGCAGCGTGTCGCCGGAGATGCTGGCGAGATACCCGACACCGACGATCTCGAGCTTTCGCTCGTAACCTTGGGTGACACCCTCGACCATGTTGTTGACCAGGGCACGTGTTAGCCCATGCAATTCTCGGCCGGTACGCGTGTCGTCATCACGGGAGACCACGACCTTGCCCTCTTCGACCGCCACCGCGACTTCTGGGCGATGGGTGAAGTTGAGCTTTCCTTTGGGGCCTTCCACTGTGATCACGCGATCAGCGACGCTGACGGTGACGCCACCTGGGATTGCGACAGGTTTGTTTCCGATTCGACTCATTTCAGATCACTGAGTGATTAAATGACGGCGTGATTAAATGACAGCTGCTACGCGACTTCGCAAAGGATCTCGCCGCCAACTTTTTCGCGACGGGCCTCTCGATCACTGATCACGCCTTTGCTTGTGCTAATGATCGTGATGCCCATACCGCCAAGCACCGGTTTGAGATCCTTGCAGTGAGCGTACAAACGGCGCCCGGGCTTACTCATTCGGCGGATGGACTGAATGACACGCTCTCCATTGGCACCGTACTTCAGTTCCAATTGGATCGTGTTCACCGGACTGGATTCAGATTCAACTTCTTTCCAGTCCCAAATAAACCCTTCGCGTTTGAGTACATCAGCGATGCCTCGCTTGACGCGGCTGGCGGGGACATCCACAAAGGCTCGCTCAACGCGAACGGCGTTGCGGATGCGAGTCAACATGTCGGCAATCGGGTCGGTCATCATGGCTTGGGTCGCTCCGTTGTCTTACCAACTGGCCTTACGAACACCCGGGATCAAACCCAAGTTGGCGTTCTCGCGGAAGCAAATGCGGCAGAGACCGAACTTGCGATAGACCGCTCGAGGGCGACCACAAAATTTGCACCGATTCTCTCGACGAGTGCTGAATTTCGGCGTTCGATTTGCCTTGGCGATTTTCGATTTACTTGCCACGAGCTGTCTTTGGGTTGCAGCGGTGAAATGGTTCGCAGTTCAGTCGGTCTCGCGACGCCTACGCGGCGTCGCTCTTTTTCTTTTCTGGCGGTGCCTTAAAGGGCATGCCCAGCATGTCCAACAAGTCACGGCCTTCGTCGTTGTTAATCGCGGTGGTGACGAAGGTGATGTTCATCCCTTGGGGCCGCGTGAACTTGTCCGGATTCAACTCGGGAAAAACGAGTTGTTCGGTCAGCCCGAGCGTGTAGTTGCCACGCCCGTCAAATGCTTTGCGGTTGATCCCGCGAAAGTCACGCACACGCGGGAGCACGATGCTCACCAATCGGTCCATGAATTCGTACATGCGTTTGCGGCGAAGCGTGACCATGCACCCGATCGCCATGCCCTCGCGAAGACGGAAGCCAGCGATCGATTTGCGGGCGAGCGTCAGGACCGGACGTTGGCCTGCGATCTGAGTCATCGCGTCGTTGGCGAGGTCGAGAATCTTCTTGTCCCCGATGGCCTGACCGACACCCATATTGAGCGTGATCTTGTCCAGTCGTGGGACTTGGTGAGGGTTCTTGTAGCCGTACTTCTCGACCATCTGTTCGCGGATGGCGGTTTCGTAGGCGGTTTGAAGTCGTGGTTTTTCGGCCATCGGTTCTTACTTCTTGTAGCTGTCGCGCGGGGGAGCAATGCGGCCGAGGCTGGCACCACTCTGCTTGGCGTAACGTTCTTTGGTGCCGTCATCGAGGTAGCGGACGCCGATGCGGGTTGGCTTTCCAGAGGACGGGTCAATCACCATCACGTTGCTCGCATGGATCGGCATCTCTTTACTCAATCGACCGCCCTGCGGATTCTTCTGGCTACGACGAACGTGCTTGCGGACCAGTCCAGCACCCTCGACGACGACACGGTTCTTTTTCCGGTCGACGACCAGGACCTTGCCGCGATGACCCTTGTCACCGCCGCTAATCACTAATACTTCGTCATCCACTTTGAGCAACATGACTACGATCTCTATTCGTCTTCTGGTGTTCGGTTGGCTGTGGCTCAAACCACTTCGTTGGCGAGGCTGACGATCTTCATGAAGTTCTGGTCGCGGAGTTCACGGGCGACCGCACCGAAGATTCGGGTGCCACGGGGGTTCTTGTCTTTGTCGATCAACACGACCGCGTTACTGTCGAATTTGATGTAACTGCCATCGGTTCGCCGCGTCGGCGTTTTCGTGCGAACGATCACGGCGCGGACGATCGACTTCTTCTTGATGTCGCTGCCGGGGATGACGCTCTTCACGCTGCAAACGATGATGTCACCGACTCGTGCGAACCGGCGGCGGCTACCGCCAAGCACCTTGATGCACATCACCTGGCGTGCACCGGTGTTGTCAGCGACATCGAGACGGGTTTCTTGCTGGATCATGGTTCGTTAATTCCGGCTTTCGTTCTCAGCCCTTTCAGTCATCCGCGAAAGAAATTACTCCGCGGACTCCTCGGTTGATTCTTCGGTCTTGCCAGCGGCAGCGGCGGCCTGCTCGGCTTCTTTTCGGGCCGCACGCAAGGCGACGAGGTCGACTTCGGTACTCTTCTCGATGACGCGTACCAAGCTCCAACGCTTCAGCTTGCTGATCGGTGCCGACTCCACAATCTCGACTCGGTCCCCGACATGCGACTCGTTGGACTCGTCATGGACGTGACAAACGGTCCGTCGCATGACGTATTTCTTGTACTTGGGGTGCTTCACCGAGCGGTTGATTTCGACGCGGCGCGTCTTGTCCATCTTGTCACTGGTGACGATGCCCGAAACAACGCGTTTTGGCATGTGGTTTGGCTTCTGGTTCTTGGTAAGGCTTTCGCCGATTCAATATCTGTTTGTTTTCAGGCTTCGGCGGGGCTCAGGCTTCCGCCGTCGCTTCGCTGCTTGCGACCTTGGCTCGCTCGGTTTGGAGCGTCTTAATCCGCGCGATCAATCGACGATTCTTTCGAATGTCGCTGGGAGTATTCAAACGCTCCGACTGAGACTGAAATCGCAATCGGAACAGCTCCGTCGCCGCTTCGGCGGCTGTCGCTTCGAGCTGTTCGTCGCTCATCTCTCGAAGTTCGGTGTTGCTAGGCATTGCCAGGTTCCAGTGTTCCGCGTGTATCGATTTCGATCAGAAAGTGCGTCGCTCAACGAAACGCACTTTGACCGGCAGCTTGCTCGCCAAACGGGCGAAGCAAACTTTGGCTTGTTGTTCGGTGACTCCACCGAGCTCGTAAAGGATCGTGCCGGGCTTCACCACCGCGGCCCAGAAGTCCGGCTCACCTTTACCCTTCCCCATCCGAGTTTCCAGCGGTGTGCTGGTCACGGACTTGTCAGGGAAGATTCGGATGTAGAGCTTTCCTTCACCGCGGACGTATTGCTGTGCCGCGATCCGACCCGCTTCAATCGTCGTCGCCTTGACCCAGCCGGGTTCCAGAGACTGGAGGCCGAAGTCACCGAAGACGACTTTATTGCCACGAGTCGCGCTACCTTTTATGCGCCCTCTTTGGCTTTTTCGATGCTTGACCCGCTTGGGCATCAGCGCCATCGTTCTCGTCTCCGTAAGTACCTTGGTTAATCCAGACTTGAATTCCGATGTGCCCCTGTGGCGTCATCGCTTCACAAGTCCCGTAATCAATCTTTGCTTGCAGGGTGCTCAACGGGATCGAGCCCATGCTTTGTTTTTCGCGGCGAGCCATTTCGGCACCGCCGAGGCGACCGGCCAATTGAATCTTGATTCCTTTCGCACCGGCGTCCATCGTTTGTTCAAGTGAACGTTTCATCGTTCGCCGGAAGCTCGACCGCTTTTGAAGCTGTTGTCCGATGTCTTCGGCGACCAATTGAGCCTGCAGCTCGGGGCGGCCGACTTCTTCTACTTTTAGGTTGATCCGGCGACCGATGAGGTTCTGAAGTTCCGCCTGAAGGATCTCGATCTCTTGACCTTTCTTGCCGATGATCAAACCGGGGCGGGCCACGTAAATCATGACACGCACTTCGTCGCGAGTCCGCTCGATCTCGATGCGATCGATCCCCGCGTTTTTGTACTGCGTCTTCTTCGGGTGGTTGGTGATAAAGTTTCGCAGCTTGCGATCTTCGACCAACAAGTCCGCGAACACCTTCTTCGAGGCATACCAACGACTCGACCAGCCTCGGGTGACGCCGGTACGAAACGCGATCGGATTGACTTTCTGACCCATCGTGGACTCGTGGTTTTTAGATCTCGTCGATCGGCGTGACTTTCACGCTGATATGACTGCTTCGTTTCTTGATGACGTGAGCACTGCCGCGGGCGCGAGGACGCATGCGACGGAACATCGACCCGCCGTCCACTCGCACATCCGTCAAAACAAGCTCTTCGATCCGGTGCGGGTTGCCACCGGTTTGATCGGGATCGAGCGCGTTGGCCACCGCGCTGCGGATGACGCTTTCAAGCATCCTCGCACCACGCTGGGGCTGATACTTCAACGAATCAAGCGCTTCGTCGGCGTACTGACCACGGACCAAGTCCGCCACCAGTCGCACTTTGCGGGCGCTGATCCGTGCGTTTCGGTGACTTGCTACAAATGATGCCATCGGATCGCCTATTTCTTTTTACCGCCGTGACCTTTGAAGGTTCGCGTCGGCGCGAACTCACCCAACTTGTGGCCGACCATGTCCTCGGTCACTTGGACGGGGACATGTTTGCGACCATCGTGCACCATGAAGGTGACATTGATGAACTCAGGCACAATGGTGCAGGCCCGCGCCCAAGTTTTGATCGGCGCGTGACCACCCTCTTCGGCCTGCTTCTGCACCTTGAAGTACAGTTTCGGATCGACGTAGGGACCTTTTTTGCTGCTTCGACTCATCGCTGCTGGCTACCTTTACTTGTGCAACTTGAGTTGGCCGTAACGCTTGCTCTTGCGGCGACGCACGATCGAGCTGTTACTGGGTTTGCGTTTCTGTCTTGTGCGTCCGCCCTTGGCACTCTTGCCCTGCGGACTGACCGGGTGACGACCGCCTTTGGTCCGGCCTTCACCACCACCGTGTGGGTGATCGATCGGGTTCATCGCGGTGCCGCGAACATGGGGGCGGCGACCGAGCCAACGCGAGCGACCGGCTTTGCCCAACACCACGTTCATGTGTTCGCTATTACCAACGGACCCGATCGTCGCACGGCAACGACTGGGGACGCGGCGTACTTCGCCACTTGGCAATTGCAACTGTGCCCAGTCGGCTTCACGAGCCATCAACGTCGCGCCGGTTCCGGCCGAGCGACAGAGGACCGCACCGCCACCGATCCGCATTTCGACACAGCAGATCGTTGTACCAAGCGGAATGTTTTTCAGCGGCAGGCAGTTCCCGACGGTCGGTGCGGCTTCAGCACCGTTCTGAACCTTGTCGCCTGCTTTCAGTCCCGAAGGAGCGATCACGTAGGACTTTGTACCGTCGGTGTACTTCAACAACGCGATGCGAGCCGATCGGTTCGGGTCGTACTGGACGGAATCAACGGTCGCGTCGATGCCGTCTTTGACGCGACGGAAGTCGATAATGCGATACTTCTGCTTATGACCGCCGCCCCGGTGACGAGCGGTGATCTTGCCCTGGTTGTTGCGTCCACCGGTCTTGCGTTTCGGCTTCAGCAGCGACTTTTCCACGGTGTAGCCGGGCGTCAGTTCAGCGAAATCGCTGACCGATGCATTTCGGCGACCGGGGCTGGTCGGCTTGTAGATTCGAATTCCCATCGCAGTGGTCTACGCTTTGTATGTCGGCCTAGAAGAAGTCAATCTTGTGATCGGGGTGCAGGTGCACGATGGCGCGGCGCCAATCGGACGTGCGTCCATAACCCTGCCGGGTGCGTTTGGTTTTCCCTTTGCGGACTTGGGTACAAACCTTATCGACCTTGACTTCAAACAGCTTTTCGACGGCTGCCTTGATCTCAGGTTTGGTCGCCAGTCGGTGGACTTCGAACGCGTACTCGTTGTGTCGAGTCGCTCGGTGCACCCCTTTCTCAGTCACAAGCGGTCGCAACAGAATCTGATGCGGCTCGAGCTTGATCTTGGTTTCCGGCGTCGGTGGTGGCTGAATCTTGCCCATGGTTCAAACTCGCTTAGTTCTCTTCCGCGGAAGACCCGGCAAAACTGCCGTCTTTGATTTTGTCCAACGCCGCCTTGGTGACGAGCATCCGCTGCGGCTTCAGCACCGACAACGCGTTCAGCTGGCGAACGGGCTGAACGTCCAAGCCGACAATGTTTCACCCACTCTTGTAAACGACCGTATCTTGCTCGGCCGTGGTCAATAGCGTGGTCGTCGAATTGAGCTTGAGCGCCTTGAGGATCGAGACCATCTTGGCGGTCTTGGGAGCGTCGAAAGCGAGCTGATCGATGACAATCATTTCACCATCATCGATCTTGCTGCGAATCGCCATGCGAGTTGCTTGACGCAGTGCCTTCTTCGGCAGGCGGTAGCTGTAGTCGCGAGGCTTGACCGTGCGGGCGACACCGCCACCGCGACGCACGTTGGTTCGCTTGGAACCGGCGCGGGCGTGGCCTGTACCCTTTTGCCGGTACATCTTCTTGTTCGTGCCGCTAACCTGACCGCGCGTCTTGGTGCAGTGCGAACCTTGCCGAAGGTTCGCTTGGTACATCACCACCGCATCGTGCAGCAACTGCTTGCTGATGCGATCGGCGACGGCCTCAGAGTCGATCTCGTACTTGCCGACTTCCTCGCCGGCCTCGTTGTAAACAGGTAGTGTTGCCATCGTCTTAGCCCACCTTGTTCGTTTGACGGATCGAAACCATGCCGCCGTTGGGGCCAGGGACGGCGCCGCGAATCAACAGCAAGTTCTCGTCTTCCATGATGCGAACGAGCTCGAGGTTGCGTGTGGTCACCTTCGTGTTGCCGTATTGCCCGGCCATGCGGCGACCCTTAAACAGTCGACTCGGTGACGCACTACACCCTGTACCACCGGCATGACGGTGGACTTTTTTGACCCCGTGCGACGCACGCTGTCCGGAAAAGTTGTGACGCTTCATTACGCCAGCGAATCCGCGACCCTTGCTGGTGCCGGTCACGTCGATCTTCTTCACCCCATCGAACACATTGACCGTGACCTGGCTGCCTACGGACAAATCAGTCTCGCCACGGAACTCGCGAATGAATCGCTGCGGTTCGCAACCGGCTTTCTCGACCAATTCGATTCCAGCTTCCGCCCGATTCTTGCTTCGCTTGCTCTCGAGCTTGGCGACGTGGCCACGTTCGGCGCGACTCGCCAAACGACGCGGCTTGTCTTCAAAACCCAGTTGAACGGCAGCATAACCGTCTCGTTCGAGGGAGCGAACCTGGAGCACATGACAGGGTCCGGCCTGAACAACGGTCACGGGGACGACGGTACCGTCCTCTTCGTAGACCTGAGTCATGCCGATTTTTCGACCAAGGATTGCAGGTGACATAGCTCTAGCGCCGCGGCTTACGCCTCGGTAAATCTCGCTCGTACTGGATTTTGAACTCACCGGTCCGAACCGCGAGCCTCGCTCGGGTTATCGAACCGATTTCCGTCCATACGGAATGACCGGCTGGTGTGGGGTGCTTGGCTGGCGATCACGCCGAGCCTACGTCTTGAAGACGTGTTTTATCGAGCCGAAGCCTTGATCTTGATATCCACCCCAGCGGGCAGACTCAATTTGTTCAGTGCTTCGATCGTCTTCGCGGTTGCTTGGACGATGTCGATGAGCCGTTTGTGGGTGCGAATCTCGTATTGCTGTCGAGACTTCTTGTTCACAAACGGGCTCGAAAGCACGGTATAACGTTCGATTCGCGTCGGCAACGGAATTGGACCGTGCACCTCGCTATGCGTACGCTTGACCGTGTCCACGATCTCCTGGGCACTCTGATCGAGCACGGAGTGATCGTATGCTTCCATACGAATCCGAATGACTTCGTTCGCTCCGGACGACACAGTAAATTCCCAGTAAATCGAGGTGTTTGCTCAGTTCTTCCGCGCCCATCCCCGGACGTGGAAGGGCGAGAATGTAGGTGTGTGTGCGGTCAGCGTCAACGGCTCTTCACCATTTCAGCAAAATTCTTTCGAGCCGCTCGGCCCGTTCAATCGGACAAGAATGCGACTTTGAGCTTCGCGCAATTGAATCCGGCGGCAGAATAGACGCATTCTTGTCCGATTGAACGGGCCGAGCGGCTCGAAAGAATTTTGCTGAAATGGTGAAGAGCCGTTGACGCTGACCGCACACACACCTACATTCTCGCCCTT
>JBCBLJ010001018.1:0-2536 GCA_038520195.1 Planctomycetota bacterium | reverse complement strand
GTCGATAATGTTGGCAAAAGGGTTTTTGAAACCTTGCGAAAATTCCGGACACGCGACACACCGATTCATCAGCATTAAGAAGCCGGGGCGCCTCCACGCCATCAATCCGGAGGCTCTGCAGGAGATGACGGACGAACAGGTTGAAAAGGGTTATCGGCCCGTTCTCGACGTCAGCAACTTAACGCCGCTCACCAAAGTTGCGGCCGACTCCAACCCCAACCTGCTGGAGGCGCTGCAGAAGACGCCCAAGGGAATCCGGACAGTGACAGATATTTCAGAAATGTTTTATCAATTGTCGCTGTCTCCGGCTTTCCGTAAGCTCTTCCGGTTCGAAAGTGCCGTAGTCGGGCATCGGTGGCTCGAATTAGTCGTCCTCTGCATGGGATATTCGCAGTCGCCCTCTCTGGCGTGCGGATACCTCGTCGGTCTTCTCGCCATGCTCAACGGCATCGCCGCTCAACGCAGTCTCACCGACTTCATCAAGGATCTCGAACGACTCGAACGACTCGAGCAAATCCCAACGGAAACCTCCAAGCTACTTCGTTTCGCCTACAGTGCCTTCGTCGATGACGTCACGGTCAGTACGCCCGAGGACTTGGAGGAGCTCGAACGGTTACAGCTCGACGACTCCGAGAGTTACTTTCGACCTCCGCGGTCCGACGATGAGAAGTGTGCGTTGCTACACCTACGAATGGTGGAGCGCCTCTTCATCATGCTTCGGTGTCAGAACCTCAAATTGTCCCTCAGCAAGACTCAGATCTTGATCGAAGGTTTACCCGGCCAGTCGCATCGTTGGTTGGGCCTAACCTTCGACCAGGGCGTGGCAAAGATTCCGGAGGAGACCAAGCGCACGCTAACGACGCTGGCATCGCCGAGGAGCCAGCGCGACTCGATGCGGTGCTTAGGTCTTCTCAACTGGCTCTCGATCTTTATACCTGCCCTTCGCGTTCGGACAGCCTTCATGAGTCATAAGCTCCGTAGGGAAGCCGGCGAATGGCACTGGAGCGCAAAAGACGAGGAGCAGTTCCGCAAACTTCTCCACGACACTAGCGAGTCGACCCTCGAAGGACTTCAGCTTCTCTTCGACGTCACCAAAGCGGAACGCCGCTCTCTTCACCTGATCACTGATTGGTCCAAGGAGCGAAATTGCGGGAGCGCGATCGTCCTTGTTCGCGCCAAGATCGCAGGTGAGTATGTCACCAAAGTCGCCGCATGTGATAGCCGTCAACTTCCGGTTTCGTTTCAGAATAAGGGCTCCACGCTCGGTGAGTTCGCAGCGGTGGCCGCCGCTATGGTCGCGTTAAAGGCGTGTCTGCTTTGCAGCCCTTTCTTGCTGTGGACCGATTCGTTGTCCCTCATTCACCTCCTCGCCCGTCGCTTTGACACCAAATCGTAGATCCACAACTCTCAATTTCAACGATTGATGGTGATGCTCGAGCCGTTCAACTTTGTGGCAAAGTACTTGCCGGGCTCTACCATGACTTACAGCGCCGATGTGCTGAGTCGATGGGAAATGCGGGAAAAGATGCCCGTCTCTGAATTTCTAGCCCAAACGCAGGACCTTGACGTGTTCGAGAAGTTGGACGCGGACCTGCGACCGGACAGACAGACGGAGTCGGAAGAGTCGTTCCTGCTCCGGCATCAGAAAAACGTGGATACGGTCAAGCGTATCACAGAAAGCAGAGATTTCTCCGAAGAGGATCTCTACGCTTACTTTGCCCATAGTCATCACATACCTCGACGGCTCCGGGAAGCCGTGAATGCCATCCAAAACCCGGTCGAAGATTCCAACAATGATCTCGAGTTTTGGAAGGAAAACTTCGCGTACAATGTCCGACTCCCCGAACCAAAGGCCGCGTCCGTTCGAATGGTCATTCAGGAAAAACCGAGGGTACCGGCCGGAGAAGTCGATGATCCGGAGTATAACCGCGCGGTCGATTACTTCAAGCAAGCGTTGCCGAGTTCGGATGTGACTAATTTGACCCGAGATGGTATGCGCTGGATGCGGGAAGACGCAGCTTGCATCGCTGAAAGCAAGCCTGCCAGAGACATCCTTCTAAACCCGACGGAGGAGCTTGTACCTCAAGCATTCGCGCGGTCAAGCCGAGAGTACGGTGACTTCGCGGGAGAAGTCAACTACATCTACCATCATACTCTCTCTACCGAAGGAGAGATACCGACGGAGCCGCTCTTCCACTCCTACAAGGAGGTAAAGGCGGCGTTGAATTACGCCCGACTCTCCGATGAGATTGCGGGGCAGTACAAGTTCTTCGCAGAGGTTCAAGCCCGCAATACGACCATCAAGACGATCGTCGACATCCTTGAAGGAAGGCTGGACGTCAATGATGGACGGGTCGACGATCTGAAGCGGCTAGATGATCTCGCGCGGGTTTTGATCAACGACTTACCAAGTTTGTGCGTGTTCAAAAAGCTACTCTTCAAGCTGAAGCTACCGCGTAAGCAGGAGTATTCATACTGCCTGCTAGTGCTTCCGGAACTTGACGCGTCTCGATTTTGTCTCCGAATCCACGCAGGG
>JBCBLJ010000922.1:0-3114 GCA_038520195.1 Planctomycetota bacterium | reverse complement strand
AGCGGGAAGTCGACCGACGCCAACATCGAATCGATACGCCGCGCATTCACCGGAGTTGGTAACGCGCTGATCATGACGACCTCCGTCTTGGTTGCAGGATTCGGGGTACTGGCTCTCAGCGACTCGCGAGACCATCAGATCTTTGCGGTCATGGGTGTGCTCACCATTGCCTCGGCGTTGTTTTGCGACCTTGTCTTCTTGCCCGCTCTGCTCTCCGTCTTTGCTGTTGCCGAGAACCCGGACTCTCCCGAAATGCCCCCCAAAGCCTGGCGGCAATCATTGGAAACCTCGAAGTAGCTTGAAGTACATCGTCCCGAGACTTCGCTTCGCGAGGCTAATTGCGTAACCGTTGAGGACACTCTCTGCGTGCGACCTCCTCCGCTCGCAAATCGGCTAAATCAGCGGCCAAGTCGCAACGTTCGCGGCGCTTCGATTGGCATCTTTCGCGAGCGTTTACGGGACCGACGCGACGTCTCCAAGCAGAGTGTTTCGCGAATCTTTTGTCGTTGATGGAGGGTTTTGACGGGAATTCACGTTTGGACCCGCGAGACGCCTTTTCGGTGAGACCAATTCTCTGTCGCTGCCGTGGTTTGCTTCGCCCGAAGCAAGCGAGCGCACTCTCAAATTCTCGTCTCTCATCCGATTGAAAAGATAGAACATGAGCAAAAAAACTCGTAGAAATCGACGCCGTTCGAAGCTAGCGACTCGACGCCGTTTCGAGAAACTTGAGAAACGCAACCTGCTCACGACGCTGGGATTCTCGGGTGGCTACGAGCTTCAGAATTGGTCGAAGGAGGCGATTGACAACGGGGCGACATCGATTTCTCCGGACAGCGGCCCGGCAGAAGCGGCGACGTTCGGCTACGACCTGAATCTGGTGGGGGGCTTTGAGCGGCAGCAACGGCTCGATTTCCTCTCGACGGCAGTCGATACAGGGTCGGTGACGTTTGACTACGAGTTTTCCGGAAACTCGCGATTCTTTGAGGCGAGAGCATTCTTCGACACGGTTTCGCCGAACGGGGCCGCGACGGTTGTGGACGAATCGACATCCGGCGATTTCTCCTTCGACGGATCGGCGACTCTGATTTCGGAGGTGGGCGAGGCAATCGGATTTCGCATCGGCGGAGGAAACTCGGACTCGAACCGAGATATTTTCGGCGACCTGACGATCACCAACATCGTTTTTCACGACGCGTTTGTTGTCGATAACAACACCGACGTAGACGACGGAGACTTCTCGCTTGGCAATTTGTCGCTGCGTGAAGCGGTTCGACTGTCGAACGAGATTGGTGGAGCTGACAGGATCATCTTTGAGGCCAGCCTCTCGGGTTCGACCATCACGTTGGATGGTGCTGAGCTATTGGTCACCGAGTCGCTAACGATCGACGCTTCGGCGCTCGCCAGTCCCATCACGCTTGATGCTGGCGGCCAATCGCGTGTTTTGAATTTCGGTGCATCCACTGGCGATTTCGGGATCAGCAACCTGACCATTACCGGTGGTGCGACAACGGGAAATGAAGGAGGCGCCGGAATTTCCTTTGGCTCAGACGGAACACTCACCGTCAACGGCAGCACCATTCGTGGTAACTCCAGCGCTGAAGACGGGGGTGGGATCCTTGTTCGCGGCGATCTTGTTTTGCAAGACAGCGTCGTGAGCGACAATACATCGGACCGTCTTGGTGGCGGGGTCATCGTGTTTGACGGAAACGCAACGATTGTGGCCAGCAGCGTTACCGGAAACACAACCAGATTCAGCACCGGTGGTGGGATTCATTTTCAAGGCGGTGCTGCGACGATCACCGACAGCACCATCAGCGGTAATGCTGCGCCGCTTGGAGGTGGAATCGGTGTTTCAAGTGCCAGCCTCACGCTGACAAACAGCACGGTAAGCGAGAATACCGCGAGGTCGTCAATCTTGAATGGTGGCGGTGGCATTTTTCATGCATTTAGTTCTCTGCCACTGGTGGTTCAAAACAGCACCATCGTGCGAAATACCAGCAACGTCACTGACGGTGGCGGAATCGTCGTCGCAGATGGATCGGTGCAGGTCGAAAACTCAATCGTTGCCGAAAACACCGCAGCCGGAAGCGCGTCCGACTTCCAGCGGAATGCGACCGGGGGCACACTCACGATCAATCACAGTCTGATCGGCAACGCGGATGGTCTGGGCACGATCGACGGGAACGTTGGCAACTTGACCGGAACGGAAGCCGCACCACTTGATCCGCTGCTTGCTGATTTGGCCGACAACGGCGGACCGACGCTGACCCACGCTTTGTTACCCGATAGCCCCGCCATCAACGCCGGTGACAACGCCTTGGCGGTCGACGCGGATGGCAACCCGCTGCAGTTTGATCAACGCGGCGAAGGCTTCAGCCGAGTTTCGGTCGGCGTCGTGGACATGGGGGCCTTTGAAGCCGATGAGCTTGCGAGTCTGGTCGTCAGTACAGATCTTGATGTGGTGGATTCGCGCGATGGAGTGACTTCGCTTCGTGAGGCCATCGCGTTTGCGGACAGCTTGCCGGGCGAAGACACCATCACGTTTGACGCAAGTCTTGGCGGCGAAACCATTTTGCTGAACGGAACGGAATTGGTGATCAATGATTCGCTGGTCCTCGACGGTTCTGCGTTGTCCGCTTCGGTCACGCTTGACGCCGACGACCAATCACGTGTCTTGAACTTTGCTGCGTCTGCTGGCAACCTGACCATCGATCGTCTAACCATCACCGGTGGCGTTACGACCGGTACGGAAGACGGAGCAGGAATCAACTTTTTGGCCGACGGAACACTGACCGTTACCAACAGCGTCATCCGTGGCAACTCAAGTGCCAATAGCGGCGGCGGAATCCGTATTCGCGATGGGGAACTCGTTCTCGGTCAAAGTGACGTGATCGGCAACACCGCCGAAGAATTTGGTGGCGGGGTCATCACATCAAGCGGGAATGTCACCATCACCGCGAGCAACATTACAGGAAACGTTGCCATCAACGGCTTTGGAGGCGGGATGCATTTGCAGACGGTTCCTCATGCGACGATCATCGACAGCACGATCAGCCAGAATTCCAGCGGTCGTGGCGGAGGCGGAATCAATGCTCCGCTATCGAACCTGACATT
>JBCBLJ010000134.1:0-13700 GCA_038520195.1 Planctomycetota bacterium | reverse complement strand
TCTGGGATCTCCGCGATCGGCTCGAACGCTACGACAGCGACGCGATCAACTCGCTCGCGCTCGCGCCGCACCTCTGGCGGCACTTGGTGCTGAAAGTCCTCGCCGCCGAGCTCCAGTCATTGGATCCCGCGTCTCCCTCCGACATCCCCGATCAAGTCGCCCAAGACCTGATCGCGCTCCAGCGGATACAGAACGGCGAAGGCGGCAACCTGCGCATCACCGATGACGACGCGCAAAAATTGCAGTCGCTCTGGCAAGCATTCGCCGATGTCCGAAAAAAGCAAACCGTTGACCGGGGAATCGAAGCCGCCGACGCTCTTCAACAGGCCATCGTGATCGGTCGGCTCCGGCTTTGGGCGTGGCTTGAATTCGAACGCGCCGCGGCAACGGGTGACGGCGTCGCGCTGACCGACAACAAACTGCTAACCGAGCTGGACCGCAGCGAGCGGACCTTGGCCGAAAGCAGCGGATTGATGACGCCCGGCATCCAATCCAACCTCGAAACAAGACTGACAAGCTTACGGCGATCGCTCCAATTGTTTGACGCCGACGTGGACAACCGCGTCAACGACTTGCTCAAAGAATTCGCGCCCCGCCGCGCCGAGCAATCGTGGGAATTGACGCGCCGCGCCGATGCGTGGCTGCGAAGCCCGCTGCCCAACGCAACTCAGCGACGACTGCTGCTTCAAGCGGTCCGCGAAGCACCGGTCGACCCCGAAGACATCGAGGGCCCCGACCAGAGCGACTCCAGTGTCAGCTTTGCCCCCGAGATCGCGTCGGAATCGGCGCGACTCCGCGTGTCGGCATTTCGCTCACGGCTGACGCGGTTCAACGCCTCCGTCGCCAACACTCAAGCCGACCGCAATACGGTCCTCACCGACGTAGGTTCTTCCACGGCGACCTTTGCGGAGACCTTCGATGCGGCGCTGCGAGTCGATCCCCGGCTAGCGATTTCAGCCACCGACCCAAAACACATCGTCCACGGATTGAAACCGGCGCCGCGAATTCGCAAACCGAGCGTGATCGTCCGCGACGAGGCAACCGGACGCCCGCTCGCCCCCGGTTCGGTCCTGCGGTTCGAAACCATGGAAGACGCGGCAAAACTCGTTCTGGACGTCGCACCCGACCAGCCACGCGAGACTCGCTACTCGATTCGGTATCAGATCCGTTCCTCCGAGTCCTCGATCGCCATCGCCCGGGCTCGACTCGAGTGGCGAGTCGCGGCCGAAGCGAGCGATCCCGATCAACCGCTCGCGGTGACCATCCCGTCTGATCGGCGTCAATCGCTTCCCTTTCAGGTCCGCCCGCTCGATTGGAATGCGCCCGCTGAACGCGTGACACTCGAAATCGAGGTCTCTCCTGAACGGACCACCGACGCCGTCGAAGGCCTTCCACGAAGCCTCAGCTTTCCGATCGAGTTGCCGCGCGAAAACCACATCCGTCTGTTCGCATCCTCGTTTCAAGAAGATGGCTGTACGGACGAAATCGAGAGTCACCAGAGCACGCTCGCCGGCGGACTCTGGCTGCGAACGTTCAATCAGCGTGAAACGTCGTTTCAACTCGAGCTGCGTAACGACGCGGGCAAAGCTTGCCGCACGCAGCTGTGGCTAATCAAGCTTCCCAATCCCTATCCCGAACTGGCCGGCTATTGGCCGGACTTCGCCGTCGACAAATACAATGCTTTGCGCTCGAAGATGCTCGACCGCAACGGCCGCACCTATCGACGCTACCTCGACGGGGCACCCCTGCTACTCGGCCCAGCGACGCTTTCACTACCAGCCGACCAAGTCCGCGTTCCGCTGGATTTCCGACCACCGGCCGACCCTGACGCACCCGCCCCTCCGGCCAATCAAGGCTCGCCGTCCGCCGTCGACGTGAGCCACGGCATGGCGGTCGTCTGTCGATTCCTCGATCAAAACGACCAGCCGCTCCCACAGTCCGATCAAATCGTTCCCATCGTCGCCAAGCCTTGGGCACCGGATAGTTATGTCGATACCGAAGTCTTGTTCGACGACGGCGATGTTCGCGTCTCCGCCGAAGCGAGCAAACGGATCGATGGAGACCGCGACGACGACCAGATTCCCAGTCACGAAACCAATCCGATCGTGATGCGCTGGACGCAAGACGATCAATGGTCGTCCTTTGCCAACGACCAGACGGAGCCTCCGGAAGATCAGGACATGAACATCCCGCTGGGGATCTCCGTCGCGGACATCAAGGTTCCGGTTCGACCCACTCGCCGCAGCTCTTGGGCAAGACTGGACGTCGACGGATGGCCACGTGCGATCCAGCAACAAGTTGTCCATCAAGAAGGCAGCCTGGGTACCACGCGTCGCGAACCACGCGCAACGTTGGCATCGATTTCGGTCACCCGTCGCGACGGCGGCCAAAAGGAACTGAAGACCGAATCATTCCATCATCCGTCGGACACCGTCGCCTTTCGCGGAAGCGGTGAACAATTGCTGCTCGCGATGCAAGCCGATTTCGGCGAGGGCACCTTCAATATTCGCAGCGAGCCGCAGGTGCGGTTGTTCGTCGAGGGTCAGCTCCGGGCGACCTACATGACCGATCGAGCGATCCAGACCACCGCGACCCGGCTGAGTCCCGACGGCGTGTTCGCGCTAAAAACCACCGTCACCGACCTGGTCGCGACGCTCCCGCACGCGCAGCGGGCCGATGACCGCATCCCGATCGCCATCGAACTCTGGGCCGATGGACGCAAACAGGCCGCCACCGGTGCCGAAGTCATTCTCGATTCGACCGCCCCCAGCGGAATCACCATTCAGCCCAATGGCGCGACGTTCGTCGCCCCCAGCAATCAGGCGTTCAACATCTCCGTGACCGATCAGGGCCGAAAAGGATCCAAGATCGCGCGAATCGAAATGGGACTCGGACTCAGCAGCGACGAAAAGATCGAAACGCAAAAACGGGTGCACCAAGTCTCGCCGCCGGCCAATAACCCGATCATTCCACGCGAACTGAGAACCTTCAAATTCCAGCTCGCTCAGACGTACTGGGTGATCGTCAAAGCGTACGACGACGCTGGCAACGTCTCGCAGAAGTCGGCCCGAGTGATCCTCAAGAAACCCAAACCTGTCACACCGCCGGTGATGAGCAATGGCGGCCAGGGTGACGGAAAAAAGCCCCCGGCGAAACTGACCAAAGGCATCTTGCATGGGACGATCAAGACCCGCACCGCAATGCGAGGCACGCTGACGCTGGTCGGAGCCCCCGGCGATGTCACACCGAGTTCCTCGATCGAGGTCAGCGGCGCAAATCCTTCGTTCCGTTTCGGAAACCTGCCCGAGGGCAAGTACACACTCGAGTTTGACGGCACGATGGGCAACAAGTTCAAAAAGAAGTCTTGGGCCGATCAGGCGGTCGACTTGACGCCTAACCAAGTCAAACCGGTGTCGCTTGCACCGTGAGCAACCGTGTCTGACGCAGGCTTTTCCGGGCAAAAACAACTTTCCAAACTTTTTTCTCTGCTCGACGCAACAATCCAGACCAGGGTCCGAGAACGGTAGTGTTCCAAGTGGCGAACAACACTCGCCAAACAAAAAACCACTTCAGTTCCACTCCCTACCAAAGGAAAAATCATGGCTGCTTACATCAAGTTCGATGGCATCGACGGCGAATGCAAAGACAAGGATCACAAGGGTTGGTGCGACCTCGCGTCGTTCAGCCAAGCGGTTCACCAGCCCGGCGGCGGCAACACCGGTTCGACTCGCCGACGCGGCGACGTCATCCTGGACGACCTGTCGTGTGCCAAGGAGCTCGACAAGTCGAGCCCCAAGATCGCCGAAGCGGTCTGCAAGGGTAAAGTGTTCCCGAAGGTGGAAATCGACCTGACCGCGTCCTACACCGATGCCGGCCGCGTCACCTACTACCGCTACGAGCTGAAGAACGTCCTCGTGACGAGCTACAACGTCAGCGGTTCAGGCCAAAGCGACGACGTCCCGATGGAAGACTTCTCGCTCAACTTTGAGGAGATCAAGGTGACCTACACCGAGAACGACTCCAAGGGCAAGAAGAAGGGCAACGTCGAATACAGCTGGAAGGTCGAAGAAGGCGAATCCTGATCGACCGACCGCATCCGATAAACTGCAGAAAGGTCCGCTCGCTCCTTCTCGGAGCGGCGGACCTCATGCGTTCAGGAGACAGTGACTCCAACACGCAAATCAACTCATAAGACAGAGCAATGGCACTCAAACAACAGAACCGCTTGCTGAACCTGAACACAGCGCTTGGCGAGGATGTGCTATTGCTGACATCGTTCAACGGCAGCGAGGAAATGGGACGGTTATTCCGTTACCACCTCGGCATGATCAGCGACGACAACGCAATCCAGCCTCAAGACATCGTCGGAACCGGCGTCACCTGGAACGTCGAGTTGGCCGACGGCTCTCGCCGACACTGGCACGGCTTCGTCAACCAATTCGCACGCGGCGATGTCGGCCACAAAGATCGCCGCAACTACAGCATGGAAGTCGTCCCGTGGTTCTGGTTCCTGACCCAAACCAGCGACTGCAAGATCTTTCAAGACACCGATGTCCCCAAGATCATTGACGAAGTCCTCGCGGATTTTGGATTCGCCGACTACGTCACCGATTTTCAACTCGACCACAAACCCTGGGAGTACTGCGTCCAGTACCGCGAAACCGACTTCAGTTTCCTCTCTCGGTTGATGGAGCAGGAAGGGATTTTCTACTACTTCAAACACTCCGACGGCGGCCACCAAATGGTGATCACCGATCACAAGGACGGCTATTACACGCTTCCAGAGTCCGAAGTTGACTTTCCCGACGACGTCGGCACGCGTGCTATGGAAGATCACCTGACCAGTTGGGAACGACGCTTCCAATTCGTCCCCGGCAAGTACTCGCAAACCGACTACGACTTCAAGAAACCGAGCACCGATCTCGGCACCAACACCGGCACCGTGGTCGATCTTCCCGAAATCGGCAACTACGAGTTGTACGACTACCCCGGCGAATACATCGAGAAAAGCGAAGGCGACGTCGAAACCAAAGTCCGCATCGAAGTCGAAGAAACACGCCACGACATCGTCTCGGCAACCAGCCTTTGCAAGACGTTTCAAGTCGGCGGCCGATTCCAGGTCCAGCAGCACCGCGATTCGGCCGAAGAGGGAGCGGAGGTCGTGATCACCGCGATCCATCACGCCGCTAACGAACCGATGGCATACGAATCAGGCGGCGATAGCCTGTTTCATTACCGCAACTCGTTGACCTGTCTGCCCTCCAGCCGCGTCTACCGAACCGCCCGCAACACTTCCAAACCCGTGATCAGCGGCATTCAGACCGCCGTCGTCACCGGGCCGCCCAGTGAAGAAATCTACCCCGACGAATTCGGCCGCGTGAAGTGCCAGTTTCACTGGGATCGTTATGGCGAGAAAAACGAAAACAGTAGCTGCTGGATACGCGTGTCGCAGTCGCACGCCGGTGTCGGGTTCGGCTCGATCAGCATCCCACGAATCGGTGAAGAAGTCGTCGTCAGCTTTCTCGAAGGTGACCCCGACCGGCCGTTGATCACCGGCCGCGTGTACCACGCGCAGAACATGCCGCCGTACTCGCTTCCCGAAGCCAAGAACATCTGTGGTGTCAAAACCAACAGCACCAAGGGCGGCGGCGGCTTCAACGAATTCAAGATGGACGACACCAAAGACAAGGAGTTGGTGACGTTCCACGCACAAAAGGATCTCGATTCGACCGTCGAACATAACGAAACCCGTTTGGTCCGGACCGGCACGCAATCGGTCACGGTCAAAGGCGACACCAGTCTGACCGTCCAGAAAGGCCAGCGGAGTGTGCGTGTCCTCGACAACACCTACGATCTGGCGGCGAAGAAAGCCGTCAAGGTCTTTGGTGAAACCGAAGGCGTGATGGTGACCGGCGACGGCAAAGGCGTAAACATCACCGGAACCGCCAAGGGCGTCGTCGTTACCGGCAAACCGAACGTCGACCTGTTCGGCAGCGAAAAGATGTCGCTCAAGAGCCCGCTGGTCGAGGTCGGCGACAAAGTCATCAAGGTCAACGGAACAGAAATCTCGATCGTCGGGAAAACGAGCATCACGCTCACCGTCGGCTCTAACGGGATCAAGATCGACAACATGGGCGTTTCCGTCAACGGCACGATGATTAAGTCGGTCGCGACCGGAACGCACGACATTAAAGGCGCATTGGTCAAGATCAACTAAAGGCGATGCAATGCTCCTTCAAGAATACTTCGCCGATCAGCTCACGCAGCTGCAAACGTTTTTGACCGATGACGAATCGGGCGCTCGCGTGCTCGCCGTCGACCAGTCTCTGATCCCGGTGGTGGAAAAGACGCTGATCAAGATCGACTCGATGGATGAAAATCCGCACGTGTTGATGCCAACCACCATCGCCTTCAATGATCCAACGAGCTATGCGCAAGAAGTGCTATCTGACTTTGAATCAGAAAATGAGGCCTTTCGCGACACGCTCAGGGACGTCGGTGTGGTTCTGCCCCGACCTGGCACCGGCGAACCCGTGTCGCGATTGGCCCTTTATGTCCAAGAGGTCTCCGACAGTTGGCCACCGTCCGAAGGCAACTACATCTTGTTGCTTTATCCCGCATCGGTGGCGGACGCGGACTCATTCCTGCAACTGTTTCGATCATTGGCCGAGCAAACCACTCCTCCGATCGTCAAATGGCTTGCCCTCCTCGACTTGGCTCAGTTGCCCGAGGACTTTCCCGACGACGACCCGGTGCTCGCGCTTCAAAAATGGGAGGCCGACTCCGATGACGTGCAGGACGACGTGGCTCGACAACTCGAACACGAAGAACTACCGCCCGGAGAACGTCTCAAGCTGACCACGCTCGCCGCCGGTTTCGCCGCCGGCGAGGGCGATATGGAATCCAGTCTTTTGCTTCACGAACAGACGATTGAACTCGCACGAGAGCAAAAAGACGTACCGAGTGAAGCAACCGCGCACTACCACATGGGTAACTCGCTGCTCGCGCAGGAGCAGTTCGAACTCGCCGAAGGTCATCTCAGCGAGTCAGCAGTTCTGGCGGTCGACTGCGACATGCACCACTTGGTCGGCATGGCGATGACGCATCTCGGTGTTTGCCTCGGCAAAATGGATCGCGATGGCGAAGCCGTCGAAGCCTTTGACGCCGCCGCGAAAACCTTCGATGCCGTCGGCGATGTTCCCGCACACGCCCGCGTCTACGATGTCCGCGCGATCAGTGCCCTGGAGAAAGAAGAAAAACAGGAAGCCTGCGAACACTGGCGTACGGCGCTAGCGCTCTTTGAGTCGATTCAACCCGGGCCACTCGACCCGGTGCGTGAAAACGGCATCGAAGAGATCTCCGCCAAGCTCGAGAAACACTGCGGTGGAGGTGCGTCATGAGCTTGAGCAACCGATTCGGAACCGCCGCGCGAAAAGCGGGGCAAGCTGCGGGCAAGAACTCAAAGAAGCTCGCCAAGGCTGCCGGTGCCTCGCGTAAAGCATCGGCCAACGCAAATCGCCAAAGCCAGAAAAACGAACAAGCCGATCAACAGGGACAACAAACCGTCCCGCTCACCAATGTGTGGACTCAATCTTGGAGTCGACTCGGGGATCACGTCACCGGCGATCCGCTCCCGATGACAACGCCCGTCGGGGCGTTGCAATCGATCGCCGACCAGGGCACCGATGCGTTCAACAGCACCTCCGTCGATGGCTTTTCGGATGCCGTCGGCCAGCAGTGGGACGTGATCAGCAACGACTTCAACAAGATCTTCACCGCGCCACCCGCGGGCACGTCCGCTGGGATGGCGGCACTCGGAACGGTCGGCAACATCTTCAGTCTGTTCACCAGCATCGAACAGATGGTCACGATGTGGGTCGGAATGATCCCGTTCCCTGCGTTCCCGGCGCTACGTGTGTTTGACATCGCCACCGCGATCCCGCCGCGCGTCGGACCGATCCTGCCGATCCCGATTCTTTCCGGCGCCAACACGGTGTTGATCAATGGCATGCCCGCCGGCCGCTGCGGCGACATGGGAACGTCCGTCGGCATCACGCCGCCCTACGTCACGATCTTCGAAGTCTTTTTCGGAAGTTGCAACGTCTGGACCGAAGGCAGCCGCCAGGGTCGCTTGCTCGTCGACTTCACGGACCACATGAAAGCGGGCTGGGGCCCCTGCGTCACCGGCAGTCCTAACGTGCTCGTCGGAGGCTTTCCACTTCCATCGCTCGTCGGACTCGCGATGGGAGCCGCCTTCAAAAAGGCTTTCGAAAAACTCGGTAAAGTCGCCAAGAAGCTCAAGGGCGTCGGCGATGACGTCGGAAAAGCGGCCGACAACGTCGCGACAAAAGTCGATGAAGCCGCCGAGAGCCTCGACGATGTCGCCAAGAAAGCCGACGACGTCGCCCCACCGGCGAAACCCGCGAATGATCCACCCAAGTGCACGCGTAAAGGGTGCCCGGTCGAGGCACTCACGGGTGACTGCGTCGATGAATTCACCGATGCTCAGTTCGGCGACGTCGACGCCTTCGCCTTCAGTCGTCACTACAAAAGTTCGAACCACCGCAAACGCTCGCCCGTCGGAAACGGTTTTCGTCATTCGCTCCAAGTCGAACTTCGCAAGCGTGGTCGTCGGTGGGTGTTCGTCGATCCGGCAGGAAACGACCAAGAATTCCTTGTCCGTGAACCCAGCGAGCAAGCCGTCCATAGCCACGGTTTCGTACTACAGCGGATTGACTCAAGCGTCGTCACCGTTGCCAAAAGCGGTGAGCCGACACGACACTTCGCGCTTCGCGCCGGCGATCGATCCGGAACGCTCATTGCGTTGTCCTCCGATAGCGCGAAGCTCAACATCGAATATGACGAGCAAAATCGAATCGGACGCTGCACCGTTGGAAAGCGGACCATCCGACTCGGCTATGACGACCTGAGTCGACTGCGTTCGATCCACCAATCGGAGCCTGGTCAGTCGTCGCCCGCCGTTCTCGCTGAATACACCTTTGACGACGAAGGTAACCTGATCGAGGCGTTGAACGAGCGTAGCGGTCGCTGGCGTTACACCTACCACGAAGACAACCGAGTCAATGCGATCATCGAACCGCTCGGGTACGCGTTCTTTCATGATTACGATCAGTGGGGGCGGGTCGCGCACACTTGGGGCGAAGACGGATTGCTGGACTTGCGATTGGAGTACTTTCCGACGGAACGCAAGACCGTGGTCACTTACTCCGACGGCGTTACCGAAAGCGTGCACTACGACAAATCGTCGCGATTGCACTACACCACCGACGGTGCCGGAGGGATCACGACGTTCGCACGGGGCGACAAGGGAGAGATCAAGCTCGAGATCAATCCGGCCGGGGAAGTGTTTGAACACCTCTACGATTCGAACGGTCATCGTTATGCGGTCCAAGATCAACTCGGACACCTCTACCCGCCAAACGAACCGGCCCAGAACCGACGCAACGCCAATACCTACTCGCTGCCTCGCCGAGCAGATGAATGGCTGTGGGGTTCGCTTTCGAGCGAAGTGGGCGCGGAGGACTTGGATGCGGACGATCCCATCCTCGAATCATGGGATTCCGCAACCCGCAACGCGGTCGCCCAAGTCTTCGAGGCCGATCGCACGCGTCCTTCGGGTGTCTGCGTCTCGCCTCGCGCAACGGCACCTCCGCCCAGCGGTGCCACTTGGGAACGCACGATCGAAAGTGGGGAGCGTCCCCAAAACGAGCTCGGAATCAACCAAGCCGGCTACCTTGCCGAGGTACGTGATGCCGACGGCCGCGTCCAAGTCTTCTCGCAATCACATTTTCGATCTCGAGGAAGCGACACCCGCGGCGATGGCGGCGTAACACGCTACGACTACAACGTGCGTGAGTACGTGAGCACAATCACGGACCCGCGCGGTTCCAAGCACGAATACACCCGTGACGGCAAAGACCGCATCACAAAGATCGTTCAAGACGGCGAGGCGCTCGCGCAATACGAATACGAACCGAGCGGAAAGGTCAAAGCCAAGCTCGGGCCCGGCGGCGACCTCCTGTTCCATTGGGAACGCGGGCAAGCGGGCCTCGGGTTGCGGCGCCACTTCACGAGCGGTGGCGTGGAGGAATACGAGTACGACGCAAAAGGCCGCATCACCTCGGCGAAGAGTGAAGCCGGAAACTGTGTTTTCGCTTACGGTGCCGCGGAGCGCCCGATCGCGGACCTTCGAAACGACCTCGGCGTCGTTCACACGAAGACCTCCTTCTGGAAGCATGAAACGGAGTATCTCGGCACCTACTCGGTACGGTGCGAGCAACAGCCCGATGGCTCGCGCGTCATCACCGACCCAACCGGCGCTGCGCACACCATCGACACGGGCTTGTCCGGACTCGTCGCGATGCGATCGAGCGACCCAATTCACCGGCTACAGCAATTCGATCATCACGGCCGTCTTTGCCGCACGTCGCTGCGTTCCGGTGCCGACGTTCGGCACACCGAATACCACTACTCGCCGGGGGGCAAACTCACGAAAGAGTTCGACTCGGAGTACGGTGAGACCACTCTGACCTACGATCCCAACGGCCGTATCGCGGAAGTGAGACAACGCGGCGAGACAGCACAGTATCGCTGGGACTTGGCGGACAACCTCGTTTCCTCACCGACGCTTCCGGACGTCGAACTCGGCAAATGCAATCGACTTCGCTCGGCCAACGGCCATACATTTGGCTACGACACCCGTGGCAGACTCACATCTCATCGCTTGCCCGATGGAAAACGCGACTATCGCTATGACGAGATGGATCGACTCGTCGAATGCGTTGTCGATGGAAAAGAGTGGCGAGCGGAATACGACGCACTGTCCCGAATCACCAAAACGGAGTTCGGTGACGAAGTCGTTGAAAACTACTGGGATGATTTTCGCCTCGCCGCACGTCGCTGGAATGACGGTCGAATCCGGCTTTACATCTACGCGGATGAAGAGTCACTCGTTCCGTTCCTGCTTGTCGACTACGAAAATGACCAGGCTGACCCCGGCACCGGCACCCGCTATCACCTGATCAGCGACGCGTCGGGGATTCCGACTCGGGCCATCGATAGCGCTGGGAACACGGTCTGGTCCGCCACCCGCGATGCCTTCGGTAACTTAACGATCGAACCTGAAAGCCGAATTCAAATCGACATTCGGTTTCCGGGGCATCTCTTCGATCAACACCTTGGTGTTCACCACAATCGATTTCGCACCTACGATCCACGACTGGGACGCTACCTCCAAATCGACCCCATCGGCGTTGTCGGAGGCGTTAACACCTACGCCTACTGCCCCGATCCGTACGTCTTCGTCGACATCGATGGCCATGGCTGCGATGAGGCGGGTGACGCCAAAGCCGCCAGTAAGAACGCGGACGATGCAAGTGGCTCGAACGCGTTCCGTGGTGACGATGATCCGTTTTCACCCGTCAACAAGCGTGGAATTCGCAAATCGCACATCAATCAAGCCGGTGACTTAGAGCCAGCGAATCCCAAAGGAATCTCAGACGGTCGCGAAGTCACTCTCGCGGACCACGTACTTGGGTCCTATCGACGTAAACGCAAAGCAAATAGTCCATTTACGAGTTTCACTAAGTCAGAAGGGAAAGCCGCGGCGTGGACACCGGACGATGGAAAGGTGATCGAAGTCGACCTCGATAGACTCCAAAAAGCAATCGATGCTGGTGATTTGCCCGACGTAAAAATTCACCATCAAGATGATATCCTCGCATCGATCCAAGAATTACCCGATAACAATTTTAAGTCGCGAGCACTGAACTTTGCGAAAGATCAGGACGAAGTGTTGATACGTGGGATCATTCCGAAAGAATTCCTGAAGACCAATTTCTAACCGAACGATGAAACTGCTTTTTTGTGACACTGACGTCGGAACGATCACGGACGCGGGGCATGATGGTCCAGAGGTTTGGGCGAGCTACGTACCAAACTCAAATGCCGAACCGCTACAAGAAATGTGGAAGTTCATTACGGATGAAGACAACTTCGACAAAGACCCGCCGTTCCCCGACGAGTACCTTGACGATGAGTCGTGGAGCATTGAGCAAGAAGACGGGCAAAGGCGATCGATCTATTTGCCGGCGGTATACGAAGACGGTGCGATAAGCTGGCGTTGGCGAGGCTAATCGCGGCTTGCGTTGCTGATCGACTTCCACAACATCACAAAATTACCGATCGGCACGATGAGGCATGTCGCCACCACGATCCAATAATTTGCCGTGTCACGACCGACCGATCTCGCCCACGTGCTGACGGACGTGCCCGTCCACAGCGCGTAAAAGCCATACAGCAGCATCAACACGCTGACGACGAAAATCGTCCATCGTGCTTGCGAGGTTATCGGCACCTGCGGGTTGTTCGGCATCACACTGACTCCGGAAACTCGGGCAAGAGCAGGGCACCGGCGCGGAATTCCTCCAGGTAGGCGCGCACCGCCGCTTCCGCGTGGTCCCCGGGTTCATCGACCTGCCACTCAAAGTCGCCGGAATCCACACGCTCACGCAAGTCGTTGGCGAGTTGCCCGATCGACGAGGTGCCGTCCAACCGCTCCAGCAACCAGCGCGCCGGATCATCTAACTCCACGATCTCATGCTTTTGGTTGGTCACCCGTTTACCCTCGCTCGCTTGCTGCCGCGCCCACGCACCGGCTCTTGGAAAATCCGTGACCTTGGTCGTAAAACGCGGCGACATCGCGTGGATAAAAACAAGACTCGCCACCGCGCAGTGAATCAGGTGTTCGGCGATGTACGCTCCGAGATCGTCGGGCTGTTCCCAATCCGTTTCCGGCCAACCCGCTAGCCGCTGCTCGACTTCACCAACGATTTCCTCGAATGCGATGTGCTCCGGCCATCGTTCCGACAACAGTGAAAACGTCTCGCTCGTCGCCGGATCGAGTGCCTCCAGTCTCCGTTCGCCATGATCGAAGATCTTCGGCAGCGAGAAAGGGTCACCGGAATCCGGAGCGAGAGGAGCTGAGAGATAGAGATCGTTCAAGCGTTCGGGGGAAATGGTGCGGTCGATTTCGTGCTCCTGCCGAACCAGTAGCGTCATGCGAAAGGATCGATTGCGCAGGAAATCCATATACTGCTCAACGTCGATCGTGTCCGTCGCGACACGCTGGAGCGTTCGCTCGACTTCGTCGGGAAAATTTCGCGTCGCCATCAACCCCAGGAAAGGCTCGCCGAGGTACTGAAGCCCGGCACCCGACGCGCGCTCAATGAACTCATGGAAATAGACCGCCTCGTTGTGACCTTCCAAATGATCGTGAAACAAGTAGTCGTCCGTCACGCGATTAAACAGCTCGGACTCCTCACCGAGAAACGTGCCGAACGCCGTGTCTTTCTCGGCCGATTCAGTCAAAAACTGCAGCAATGCCCGCGCTTGATGAACACGCTCCTCGGGTTCTTCGAATGATTGACAGTGATACGTCAACATGTCTCGGATCATGCGCTCGTTTTACCAATACGCCGAACAGACCTTTAGCTTTGAGGTGATCGAGGCGGCGCTGGATGATTACAAATCAGATCTCGAAAGCTTTGATGCGCGCATCCAGATGCGGTTCAGCTTTCCAATGAAGGTCGATTCATTGCGCTCGGGCCTGTCGGGGTATCAATATTATGACATCGCGCTGGAACTGGTCGAACAGGCCGGTGTGCGCAAAAAGATCATGC
>JBCBLJ010001126.1:0-1992 GCA_038520195.1 Planctomycetota bacterium | reverse complement strand
TGTTCGGGATCGCGCTGGTGGTGTTCGTGCCCTTACTGCTCGGTGTGTTCGCGATTGCTGGTGTTGCACTTCTCGGTGTCACGCTGCGGCCCACCAACCTCCGCTCGGTCAGCGTCACTTCGGATCCGTCGCTGAGTATCAAGACCGTGCCTTCAAGAAGTTCCTGATCCGCGGTTTCGAACGAAACGGGAGACCCAGCGGCCGTATCGCTCGACGTCGAGGCGGGGGCGGAATCCAATGCGATGGCCGCATCCCTCAAGTTGGGCAACATGCTGATCGGGCTGAGGTCCGTGATCCCGCTGTAGGTGAACGAGAGACGCTCGACGTTGACCGCAAACTCAAGGCCTTCCAGATTCGAAAGGGTTTGATTCCCAGCGTCCAGCTGCGACAGCGATGCGATGTCGCTGGCATGGATCGATTCTTGCAAGACGGATTGGCCGGAAGACGAGTCCGTCACCGGCACTCCAAGCGATTCCGCGATCACCAAGGCGACGTCACCGATGGAATGAATCGTGTTCGCGGCGTAGACCACCGGGTTCGTGATGGTGCCCCGATTGCCGCTATGCTCACCGGCACGGTCGGCGTTGCCGTCGCCATCTTCGTCGCTGTTGGCCGGGACCCGTTCGTCGCGGAGCGGGTCCAGATCGCGGATCTCAACTTCTTCCGCGTAGAAGGTTTCGTTGCCACTCTCGCCGTAGAGTCGATCGAGCCCGCCGTTGCCGAAGATTGTATCTTCGCCGTCGCCACCGCGAATCGTATCCCGATCGGATGCGGGCAAGGTGTAACCGGCGAGTGGCGCGAGCATTTCGAGATCGTATTGCGCCGCGTCGGCACCCGGCTGCGGTTGAACAAACAGAAAGTACTCGCCGGCAGGCAGGTCGGTCATGTCGATCAGCGCCCCGGGACGCGAGACCTGTCGCAAGCCACGGTCATAGAGCGTCGCAGCGAATTGGGTCAATCCGCAATCGCCTTCCTCCGGCGACGCCGGGCAAGCGTCGCGGATCGCGATGTGGTCACCGGCCTGGCCATCTCCCAGCGTGGTGAATCGATACCAGGAGTTCGCGCTGTTTCCACGGACCGTCAGCGAGAGAGTCCCAGGCGAAGAAGCAAAGGTGAAGTTGTTTCCGGTGACATCGGTGCCTCCCAAAAGCGTGCCGTCGTTTCCATTCCCAGCAAGGTCCACGGCAGTGGACCTAGAGGATCTCGTCGCCTGCAGATCGAATAGCCGCGCCGCTTCAATCTCCGTGAACTCATCGTCGACGGATTGTTGCAACTGTTCCACTGACAACGCGCGATCCCAAAGGCGAGCACTGAATACTTTGCCGCGGAAGAAGTCCTTCGGATTCGTGTCGTCAAGAATCCCGTTGGCACCCAACAAAATCGGATCTTGCTCATTGAGCACAGTTCCGCCGTTCTCCAGTGAGGCCGCTTCGACGCCGTCGACGAACAACGTCATCTCACCCACAAGAGTGCCGGTGCCGCCTCCCGTGCGCCGATACGAAGTCGCGACGCGGTAGGTTTGTCCGACCACAGGATCAAAATCGACCGCAACACGGTTGAATCCACCCGAGTTGGCCCCGAACACGGCGCTTAGCTCAAAGCCGTCTCCCACCGGTTCAATCATAACGCCCCAACCATCGAAGAAGTTCTCACCGGAAACCTCACGCATCCGGGAGGCGATGAATTGTTTCGTCGTCGGAAGCTCTTCGAATTGAAGACGTGTCTCGAACGTGAAGTCGACGGTCTCCAAACTCGAGGAGGATGCGACTCGGAGATGGTCATCCACGCCATCCAACGTCCAAACACCCTGTCCCTGTCGGAACTCGGAAGCCGGTCGACCTTGGCCGATGTCTACGAGAAAATCGCCGCTTCCCGTGATCGTGCGATTCGCAAGTTCAAGGACGCTGGACGGAGGTGCGACGCGATCACGGGCTCCGTAGATGACGTAGGTTTGACCGCTGGAACCTGAGTGGACAACCAAATCATCCAGCC
>JBCBLJ010000868.1:0-3423 GCA_038520195.1 Planctomycetota bacterium | reverse complement strand
GTGGGCTGACAAGAATCCATTGTGGGCTGACAAGCAGAGCATCCGGAAAGCGCATTCGTCTGCCTCGGCATTCTCCACGAGAGAATCGCGAGCGACGCGGGAACTCTTTTGCGTGCTTTCTCATCCAGGTCGCCCTTGACCGTCATGAGTGCCGATTGGAGAAGATCATTGTTCCCGCTCCAACTCGGTTCCCCAGACCAACTCCAGCGAGGCTTGAATCGGTTAAACTCACGGGATGAGCACTGCTACCGAACCATTGTCACTTTTGTCCCCGGATCTGCTCGCAAAGCTTGAGCGGCTCGAGTTGGTGTCGCGGAAAGTCTTCCGCGGGCGAATGAAGGGCGAACGGCGAAGTAAACGGAAGGGTCAGAGTGTCGAATTTGCGGACTTCCGCAACTACGTCGCCGGCGATGACCTGCGGCTAATTGATTGGAATTTGTACGCTCGGCTTGATCAACTGTTCCTCAAGCTCTTTCAGGAAGAAGAGGATCTTCATGTCTATGCGTTGATCGACACGAGCGAGTCGATGCGATTCGGCGAGCCGACCAAGTTACACGTCGCCAAACAAATGGCGGCCGCACTCGGTTACATCGGACTCTGCCGTGCGGACCGAGTGAGCGTCCAGGCGATGGGTGCCGAAGGGCGGCGGGCGCCGGTGCTTCGCGGGCGGAGTGGACTATGGAAGATGCTCGACTATCTCGAGTCGATTGCTTACGGCGACAATACGTCTCTTTACGATGGGGTCAAAGACTTTTCACTGCGGAATTCTGGTACCGGTGTGGTGGTGCTGATCACCGACCTGATGGACAAAGGCGGCTATGAGGCGGCGCTGCGGATGCTGGTCGGTCGACGAATGGATGTCTACGTGATGCACGTCCTATCACCCGAGGAGATTGACCCGCCGATTCGTGGCGACCGCAAGCTGATCGACTGTGAAGACGGTGACGAGACTGAAATCACCGTCAATGCGTATGTGCTGGATCGCTACAAGAAAACGCTGCAGAACTTTTTGTCGTCGATCAAAACCTTTTGCTCGCGGCGGAGCATCGCGTACCTCCCGGTCCGAACGGACCAGCCCGTCGATGATGTCATGACCAAGTATCTCCGGCAACGAGGCGTCGTTCGATGAGTTGGATTTCATCGTTGCTTCCCTGGCAGTGGGCATTGTTTTCGCTGGTGCCAATCGGAATCATCCTTCTTTACTTTCTGAAGCTGCGACGAGAGTCGGTGGAGATTCCCAGCACTTATCTTTGGGCTCGGACGGTCGAGGATCTACATGTCAACAGTCTGTTTCAGCGGATTCGACAGAACCTCCTCCTGTTCTTGCAATTGCTAACGGTCTTGCTCGCGGCGTTGGCGCTTTGGCGACCAGGAATCCGTGGCCAGACATCGAGCCAAGGCCGCATGGTCTTTTTGCTCGATGCCTCGGCAAGCATGATGGCGACCGACATCGAAGGGGAGGACAACCGATTCGAACTGGCGCGAAAGATGATTCGAGAGAGAATCGACGCGATGGAAGACCGTGAGACCGCGATGCTGATCAAGTTCAGCGACCGAGCCGAAGTCGTGCAGTCGTTCACCAGCGATCGCGGGCGTTTGCGAGCGGCACTCGAACGGACGGAACCCACCAGCCGACCGACCGACATCATCGGGGCACTTCAGGCCGCCGATGGCCTTGCCAATCCCAAGCGAAGTTCGACCTCCGGTGATGTCAATGACATTCAAGTCGCTGACCCGATGCCAGCTGATTTGCTGATCTACAGCGATGGCGGATTCGAGGACGTACGAGAGTTCAATGTGGGCAACCTCGTGCCCCAGTACATCGCTATCGGCTCCGACACCCCGCGCAACGTTGGAATCACTGCTTTCAGCGCGGACCGCAACGTTGAAAAACCGGGGGACGCACAGGCGTTCGGGACAATCATTAATTTCGGTGCCGAGTCGGAAGACTTTAATGTCTCGCTTTACGTCAATGGCGAGTGGCGCGAGAGTGAATCGGTCAGCCTCGAACCCGAAGAGGAATCTGGTTTGACGTTTTCGCTGGCCGGCCAGGAAGAGGCGGCAGCGATCGAATTACGTCTCGAATCGTCGAAGCCGGGGGCTTCGCGTGACGCGCCTTTTGACGACGACCTCGCGATCGACAATTTTGCCTTCGCCGGGCTGCGCCCACTGCGAACGGTGTCGGTGCTTCTGATCACCGACGGGAATCGTCCACTCAAACTGGCACTCAATACCGAAAGTGCAGCCAAGGTCTGCATCGTCGAAGAGCAAGACACCGACTTTATTGGCTCGACAGAGTACCTTGCCCGGATCGAAGCCGGCGTCGATGACTTGGTCATCTTTGATCGTTGCAAGCCGGAAAAGATGCCGACGACCAACACCTTTTTCATCGCGGAACTTCCCAGCGAGGAATGGTCGTGGACGAGCGATCCCGGTCAGACGATTTTGGTCGACATCGATCGCACGCATCCGCTGATGCAGTATCTCGACCTCTTCTCAATCCTCATTTTTGAGGGCCGATCGGTGAGCGGCCCACCGGGTACGCGGGAGTTGATCGTCGGAGATGCCGGTACGGTACTCGCGCTTGCGCCGCGTGATGGCTATCAAGATCTCGTGCTGGCTTTCGAGATTATCAGTGAGGGAGAAGATGGGTCGGCACAGTCCAATACCAACTGGTTCGCCGATCGATCTTGGCCGGTGTTTTTGCTGAACGTCTTGCGACATCTCGCCGGTGCCGCCGATGCGAGCGCCGCGACGTCATTCCTCCCGGGAGACACAGTCCGGCTCCGTGTGGAAAGCCAGATCGAGGAAGTCAATATCTCGAGGGGAAGTGAGACGCCCGAAACGATCCGCACCGGTGCATCGGGCAGCGTGGAGTTCGTGGACTCCGACGTGCCGGGTTCGTATCGAGTCGTGGCCGAAGAAAAACTCGTCGACTTGTTTAGCATCAATCTGTTTGGCTTGCGCGAGAGTCGGATCAAACCGCGAGAGGCATTTGAACTGGGCTACGAGACCGTGGAGACGGCCGGCACGATCGAGACACGTCGGGAGTTTTGGCGTTGGATTCTGGTAGCCTCTTTGGTTCTCTTGGCCATCGAATGGTGGTTCTACAACAAACGAATCGCGTAGTCGTGTCGGTCCGTCGTCTTGCGCGTTGGCTGGTTCGTTTGATGCGACGAAGCACCCCTTCGATAGGTCTCACATCACTTGGGCTGTGGCTTGGTTTGTCCGCGATAGCGTTTTCCGAGTCACCTCGGAGGTCCGGCGATGCTGCGATGGATGCGGTCGAATCGCTGATCGAGACTCGTCGTTTCGATGACGCCATTTGGCTTTGTCGACAGTCCCTTCAGCGCACCAACGCCGGTGAGATGGGGCACGCGCGTTGGCGCGCGAAGTACGCGATCGTCGATGCCGAGCGCACCG
>JBCBLJ010000883.1:0-3345 GCA_038520195.1 Planctomycetota bacterium | reverse complement strand
GTGAATGACCCTGCGCTTTACTATCGAAACAATGTGATCGCGGCGTTGGAACTGTTGGACGCGATGCGCGAGGCGGACGTCAAGCAAATCGTCTTTAGCAGCACGACGGCGACTTACGGACGAGAAACCAAACTTGGGTCTCGGATGGCTGCTCGCGGCAGCGGCCTCCATTTTGGTTGTCGGAGTGATCCTCAGTGGAAGCGTCTACAGCTATCACACGAACCGTAGCTTTGCGTCGTTGATCGGGCTCGCGATCACTCCGGAGGAGCCAGAAGAAGACATTCGAGACGAAACCGCCGAATCGGAGTCGTCCGAGGAGTCGATTCGGGTGTTGAACTGGGAGGAAGCGATCGCGGCGTCGGCGGCGCAAAGTCGTATCGGCGATGCACTCACGTCGGTGTTGGCGGCACATGACCCGACGACACTGGCGGGTGTGGTCGTCTTAACGGATGGACAAAACAACGGCGGCAAGAGCGTGTCGTCGGCGACCGCAACGGCGCGGCGGAATGAAGTCGCGGTCTACCCGGTCGGACTCGGTAGCAGTCAACCGCCGGTCAACGTTCGCGTGGTCGACTTGGATGCGCCCCGGCGGGTCTATCCGAACGACAAATTTGCGATCTCCGCGGTTTTGCAGGGCACGGGCGGTGCGGACCTCGAAGTCGCAATCCAGTTGCTTGACGGGTTGGATGCGTCTGCGACCGAAGGCGGTGATCCGTCGGCATTGCCCACCGAGGTGATCGATTCCAAGACGATTCGTATCCCGGGCGACGGAACGCTGTCGGGTGTCAAATTCGAGTTGGAGCCAGCCTCGGTCGGCCGTCGCCGACTCGCAATCCGAGTCGTTCCGCCCAAGAAAGACCAAAACGAGAAAGACAATTTGCGTGATGCGAGGTACGAAGTCGTCTCCCGCAAACTCCGCGTCCTGACGATCGCTGGCGGACCGACCCGCGAGTATCGCTTTGTCCGCAACCTGTTTTATCGCGACCAATCAATCGAATTGGATACCTGGTTGCAGACCGGCCAAAGTGGAATGAGTCAAGATGCGGACCAGATGCTCGAGGCGTTTCCCGCGACGGCCGCGGAGCTTTTCGAATATGACGCGATCGCGATGTTCGATCCCGATTGGACCGCTCTTTCGGCGGAGTCGCTCGAGTTGCTTGACCGCTGGGTCGCTTCTCAAGCGGGCGGACTGGTGTTGATCGGCGGACCGGTTTATCACCCGCGTTGGCTGCGTTTGCGGACCGATCCGAGAACCAGCGTGATCGCCGGCTTCTTTCCCGTCACGTTCTCAAGTCGTGGACTCGCGATCAACTCGGGGCGTGACGGCGGTCAAACCGCTTGGCCACCCGAGTTCACGCCAGAAGCTCGGCGCGCTGATTTTCTCTGGGTGACCGATGAACCCGCGACGAGTTTCGAAGCATGGGAATCGTTTGGCGGTGTCTACGACTATGTCGGCGCGAAGTCCGCCAAGCCGGTCGCAAAAGTCTATGCGCGATTCTCGGACCCGACAACACAGATCGGCGATGACCTTCCGGTCTACTTGGCAAGTCAGTTTTATGGGGCCGGACGAATCTATTTTCAGGGTAGCGGCGAAATGTGGCGGATGCGGCGCGAGAGTGTGTCGTACTTCGACAGCTACTACGTCAAACTGATCCGTTGGGTGTGCGAGGGACGATTGCTTCGCGACAGCAACCGAGGAGTGCTGTTGGTCGACAATTCACGTGCGATGGTTGGGGACACGATCACGGTTCGTGCCGTGTTGACCGACGAGCAGTTCGAACCGCTCACCGAACCCGAAGTGAAGGCGAAACTGCTGGCGCCGAGCGGCACAATTTCCGACGTGCGTTTGACCCCGATTCAGGGCGAGACACGACCGGGAACCTACAGCGGTCGCTTTGTGGTCCGCGAAGCCGGCAACTATGAACTGCGATTGACGCTCGGCGATGCCCTCGACGAACAGCTGCTCCGACAGAGTGTCCAGGTGCGACTTCCGACGGTCGAGCTCGAGCGGCCGCAGCGAAACGACCCCGACCTTCGCGAGTTGGCGTCGGCAACTGGAGGGGAATATCTCCCGCTCAGCCCGGACGTCGCAGATGACGACCTGGCGGACCGTCTCACACAGACTATTCGCCCGCAGCCGCAATCATCGGTTTTGCCCGGGACGCCCGACCCGATCTTCGCCGAAAGACGCAACGCGTCGCTACTTTGGTTGATCGCGAGTGTTTTGACGATGGAGTGGATCATCCGAAGGCTCCATCGGCTGGCCTGACAATTGCCTATGATTTAGCAACCCACAACCCTCAACTTTCAACTCTCAACTCTCAACTCCCAACTCCCAACTCCCAACTCCCAACTCCCAACTCCCAACTCCCAACTCTCAACTCTCAACTCTCAACTCCCAACTCCCAACTCTCAACTCTCAACTCTCAACTCTCAACTCTCAACTCTCAACTCTCAACTCCCGTTTTGCTTTCCAACGAACTTCAATCGCTTCTCAGTTCACTTCGGCAGCGTGTCCGGCGCTATGTCGTGCTCGACTCATTGCTGGCCATCGCGGTGGTTTTGTTGGCCGCATTCTGGGTTGGATTGGCGGTGGACTACGGCCCGGTGTTGCTGGGTGGCAGCGAGATGCCTCGGTCCGCCCGCGCGTTGTTGTTGATTGCCGTTGGTGTTGTGGTGTGCATCTTGCTTGCCACGCTCTTGATCGCCCGGCTCGTGCGGCCGCTGCCGGATGATAGCTTGGCGTTATTGGTCGAACGCGTTCACCCCAAACTCGGCGGTCGGCTGATCACGGCGGTCCAGTTGACACGTCCCGACCGATCGGGCGACGAACATGCGCCCGAACTTTTGCGGATGGTGCATCGCGAGGCGACGACGCATGTCGATGAAGTCGACCCGGCGCGGGTCTTCCGCCCCGAACCGCTGATCCAAAAGTCGTTGATTGCGATTCCGATGGTCTTGGGCGTCGTCGTCTTTGCTTTCGTCAGTCCAAGCGCTTTCGCCCGAGCCGCTGGCAGACTCTCGTTGTTCTCTGATGAACGCTGGCCGCGCCGCGCTCGGCTGGACATGGTCGGGGTCGACCTGCCGCGTGTGACGGTGTCCGAGTCGGACCAGGCCACGCCCGAGCGGATTGAATTCGTAGATGGAAAGGTGCGCCTGCCCAAAGGAAGCAGCCCGACGCTGAGGATACGCGCCGAAGCGGGTGACAAACGCGTCGTTCCCTCGCTGTGCACCGTTTACTACGAGACCGAAGACGGGACCCGCGGACAATCCAATATGCGCCGAGTCGGCCGCGAGCGTGATGGATATCAAGCATTCGTTCTCGACGGTCCGCCGCTGAGCAGC